>NZ_JBILJQ010000015.1:0-82304 GCF_044377145.1 Aquimonas sp. | reverse complement strand
GGCGGAAGATGTTTCTGGCGGGCGAACCCGCAACGGCTTTGGCATGGGAGTCTCCGAACAAAGCCGCCCTAGAATGAGAGATAACGTGCTGCGTCACTGTCTCGTGGAGTGTAGGCGCGTAGGGCTGTGCGCCTCGACATCTTCGGCAAAGCGTCCCTCCTGAACCGAGAGTGGCTGCGATACGACGGTCCTCATCCCCCTACACCAACTTGAGCTCCACGTCCAGCTGTCAGATGGGGGGTGCTGAGCGTTCGGTTTCCGTTAATATCGACCCAGCCTCGCCGGGGTGGATGAGGCCTTAACCATGCAAGGGGATACACACATGTCAATGAAATCCAGCGCACGACCCGCGCTGCGTCGAGAGCTGCTGGCGACCGCAGTCGCCACAGCACTGCTCGCTGCCGCGGGCAGCGTCTCGGCCCAGAACAGTGACGAAGATGAAGCCGTACTGGACCAGATCACCGTTACCGGTTCGCGTATCGCACGCACTGGCTTCATCACGCCCTCTCCGGTCACTTCGCTCAGCGCAGAAGAAATCCGTGCGACGGGTGCGGTGACGATCGGCGATCTGATGACCAAGCTGCCGCAGCTGACCCCGACGTACACCTTGGGCAACTCCACGCGCTTTATCGGTACGGCCGGCCTCGGCCTGCTCGATCTGCGCGGTCTGGGCACCTCCCGCACGCTGGTGCTGGTCAACGGTCGCCGTCACGTCGGTGCATCGCCGGGCTCCACCGCCGTAGACACCAATACCATCCCGGTCGAGCTCATCGAGCGTGTGGAAGTCATCACCGGTGGTGCATCGGCTGTGTACGGCGCTGACGCGATCGCGGGCGTCGTCAACTTCATTCTGAAGAAGTCTTTCGAGGGCTTCGAAGTACGTGGACAAACCGGCGAGGCCAGTGAAGGCAACTTCTCGCGCTCGTTCGCCAGCTTCACCGCCGGCAACTCCTTTGCCGAGGGGCGCGGCAACGCGGTCGTATCGATGGAATACAGCACGCAGGATCGCTTCGGTCGCGGCAGCCGCGAGATCGGCCGCGAGTTCTGGGTGAATGCGCCGAACCCCAGCTTTGACCCGTCGCGTCCGCCGAGCGAGAGCAATCCGCAGACGATCCCGGTCCGCCCCGGCGGCAACCATGCGCTGTCCACCGCCGGCACCTTCACCATCGGCGCGTTCAACCCGGCAAACCCGACCAACCGCTACACGTTCAACCCCGATGGCAGCTTCCGACGTCAGCGCTATGACGGTCAGGTAATCAGTGCGACCACTTGCGTGAACTGCGATTTCGTTGATCTCAATTCGGTGGCTGACCTCCAGCCGGCGTTTGATCGGATCAGCTTCAACGCGCTGTTCAACTTCGATCTCAACGAAGATCACCGCCTGTTCTTCGAAGGCAAGTACAGCCGCACCGAGTCGGAGTTCTTCGGTCAGCCGACGTTCGACCAGCCGATCCGGATTCTGCGTGACAACGCCTACATCAGCCCCGCGCTGGGTGGGTTGATGGACACGAGCAACCTGACCCAACTGCAGATCAATCGGTTCAATGTCGATGCGGGCCGTCGTGGTGAGGACGTGAACCGCCAGATGATCCGCATCGTCGCCGGTGCCGAGGGCTATTTCGGCGACAACTGGCGCTACGACACCTCGGTGACCTACGGCCAGTCGAGCATTGATCGCCTGAATGTGAACAACCGCATCAACGAGCGTTGGCATGCCGGTTTGGACGCAGTGCGTGATGCCAGCGGAAGAATTGTCTGCCGCGTCAGCGTCAATCCTGCAGCGGTCAACCCGAACACCGGTCGACCCTATTCGACCTTCGCGTCTACCGGCTGCATTCCGTTCAGCGTGCTGGGTGATGGTGCGATCAATCCCGCCGCAGCCGCGTGGTTCAACACCAACTCGCTCAACACATCGAAGCTGGAGCAGACCGTGCTGTCGGCCGCGGTTTCCAACAGCGCGCTGTTCGAACTGCCGGCCGGCAGCGTCGGTGTCGCCGGCGGTGTCGAGTACCGCAAAGAGCAGAGCCAGGAGAACACCGATCCGCTGGCGGCCCTGGGCCTGACCTTCCTGAACGCGATTCCGAGCCGCGGTGGCGAGTACGACGTACAGGAAGTGTTTGCTGAAACCACGGTCCCGCTGCTGGCGGACCTGCCGGGCGTCGAGCGTCTGGCGCTGGATCTTGCCGGCCGCTATTCGGACTACAACACGGCCGGTTCGACCAGCACATGGAACGTGGGCATCGACTGGACGATCATCAGCTCGCTTCGTTTTCGCGCGACCATGGCCCAAGCTGTCCGCGTACCGAGCATCGGCGAGCTGTTCAATCCTCAGTCGCAGAACTTCGCGACCATCAACGATCCCTGCAACTACCAGGTCACCAACTCGAACCGTCCTGCCACCGCGGCAAACCAGGCGCTGCGCCAGGCCAACTGTTCGGCGCTGGGCGTTCCGGTGGGCTGGGTCGACACCTTTTCGGCCAACCGTCCTGGCGTCAGCGGCGGCAACCCGGGCCTGAAGCCGGAAGAAGCCGACACCGTCTCGCTGGGCTTCGTGTGGCAGCCCGAGTTCATCGAAGGCTTCGGCATGTCGGTGGACTACTGGCGCGTGACTCTGGATGATGCGATCGGCGCCGTGACCGCGCAGATCAACGCAACCCGCTGCGTCGACTCGCCCGGCGGCATCGCCAATAACCCGTTCTGCGCAGCCATCACGCGTGCTCCGGTCGGTGGATTCACCGACGCTCAGGGCCGCCAGTTCCCCGAGTACAGCATCACCAACTGGATCGCGATCAACGAGAACCTGGCGAAATCGCGTCGCGTCGGCATCGATCTGGAAATGGACTACACCTTCGAGGTGTTCGGCGGCGACAGTACCTTGCGCTTCGTCGGCACTCGTCTGCTGCAGTCGCGCGAGTGGGAGTTCCAGGATTTCCCGAACGAGTTTGTCGAGTACGTGACGAACGTGAGCGATCCGCGCTGGCGCGCCAACATCCAGGCCAAGTACGGCATCGGCAACTGGAGCGCGTCGTGGGATATCAACTACGTCGACGGAAATCTGCGCGTCCGTCCTGACAGATACCAGGCTAACCCGGGCCAGGTCAGCCCGATCCGCAACGGAAGCTGGGTCTACAACAACTTCCAGTTCGGCTACACCTTCGGCGAAAGCGGTCTGACCGCCTACGTCGGCGCAGACAACGTGTTCGACAAGGATCCGCCGCTGAACTATTTCGGCACTGATCTGAGCACGGGCTACTACGACAACGTCGGCCGCAACATTTACGCTGGCGCAACCTACAAGTTCTGATCCGAGGGATCGGCTGTCGGGCTTGTCTGGCAGTCGATCGGTTTGGAGCTGCATCAGCACGAAGCCCCGGGCGCGAGCCCGGGGCTTCGTGTTTTCGAGGACTGGCGTCGGCTTCAGTCGTAGCGCTGCATCACCAGACACGCATTCGTACCACCAAACCCGAAGCTGTTCGAAAGTACGGTGCGCAGCGCCGCCTCGCGCGAGCTGCGCACCAGCGGTAGTTCGCCGACCTCCGCATCCGCACGGTCAGCGTTGACCGAACCCGCGATGAAGCCCTCGCGCAGCATCAACAGGCAGTAGATCGCCTCCTGCACACCGGCCGCGCCGAGTGAATGGCCGGACAGCGATTTGGTCGACGAGAATGCCGGCACGGCATCGCCGAACACCGTGCGCAGCGCCTTCAGCTCGACGACATCTCCCAGCGGCGTCGAGGTGCCGTGGGTGTTGATGTAGTCGATCGGGCCGTCCAGCCCGGCGATGGCCTGGCGCATGCAGTCGATCGCGCCTTCGCCCGAGGGCGCCACCATGTCGGCGCCGTCCGAGGTCGCGCCGTAGCCGACGATCTCGGCCAGGATGTTGGCGCCGCGGGCCTGTGCGTGTTCAAGCGCCTCCAGTACCAGCGCGCCGCCGCCGCCGGCGATGACGAAGCCGTCGCGGTCGGCGTCATAGGCACGCGAAGCGGTGGTCGGCGCATCATTGCGTTTGGTCGACAGCGCGCCCATGCCGTCGAACAGCATGGTCATGCCCCAGCTCAGCTCCTCGCCGCCGCCGGCGAACATCACGTCCTGCAGGCCCCAGGCGATCTGCTGGGCGGCTGCGCCGATGCAGTGCGTGGAAGTGGCACAGGCCGAGGAAATCGAATAGTTGATGCCGCGGATCTTGAAGCGGGTCGACAAACAGGCCGAAACCGTTGAACTCATTGTGCGGGTGACCTGATACGGCCCGACCCGGCGCACGCCCTTGCTGCGCAGGGTGTCGGCGGCTTCGATCTGGTTGGCCGGCGAGCCGCCGCCGGAGCCCATGATCAGGCCCGTGCGCGGATGGCTGACCTGCGCTGGGCTCAATCCGGCGGCCGCGATTGCATCTTCCAGCGCAACCGCGGCGTAGGCCGCCGCATCGCCCATGAAGCGGCGGTCGCGGCGGTCGATGCGGGCTTCCAGATCGATGTCGACCACGCCCGCGACCTGACTGCGCAGGCCGGCGTCGGCGAACGCCTGGTGAAAGCGGATGCCGCTGCGGCCGGTGCGCAGGGCGCTGCTGACAGTGTCCAGGTCGGTGCCCAGACAGCTGGTGATACCGGCTCCGGTGATGACGACGCGGCGCATGGCTTCAGAACCCCGTGGTATCGGTGAACAGGCCGACCCGCAGATCGGAGGCGGTATAGATTTCGCGGCCGTCGACCGACATGCGTGCATCACCGGTGGCCATGATCAGCTTGCGGCGAATAACCCGCTTCAGCTCGATCTCGTAGCGCACCAGTTTGGCGCTCGGCAGCACCTGACCGGAGAAGCGGACCTCGCCGACGCCCAGTGCCCGGCCGCGGCCCGGCAGTTTCTGCCAGGTCAGAAAGAACCCGACCAACTGCCACATCGCATCCAGCCCAAGGCAGCCCGGCATTACCGGATCGCCTTCGAAATGGCAGCCGAAGAACCACAGATCAGGGCGGATATCGAGCTCGGCGATGATCTGGCCCTGCCCGTGAGCGCCGCCCTCGTCGCTGATGTGGGTGATGCGGTCGAACATCAGCATCGGCGGCAGGGGCAAACGGGCTTGGCTGCCCTCGAACAGGCGGCCTTCGCCGGAGGCGATCAGCTGATTTCGGTCAAAGGATTCGAACATTTGTTCCAGTCTTCCAGACAGCGCCGCAGGCTTACGGCCGTGCGTCATTATCGCGGAAACTGGAACAAGTGTTCACTGACTTCAGTCAGGGTTGGTCAGAGCCCGTGGCGAAAGCTCAGTGACGCGCGCCAAAGCCGCATCGCCCGGTCTTTCGAACAGGCATCTGGATGCGGCGCGCGAGGCCTGAGACGGCCTCAGCTGAAGTTGAGGCCGCCCTCCGCCTGTGGCCGATCGGCCACAGGGCTCTGGAACGCATCGGCGTAGGGATCGTGCTCTTCCGAGCCGCCGTCGGACAGGCGGATCTTTAGCGACAGGCCATCGCGCGAGTCGGCTTTGCGCAGGGCCTCTTCGAGTTCGATCTTGCCTTCCTTGTACAGCCGGTACAGCGACTGGTCGAAGGTCTGCATGCCTTCCTCCAGCGAACGCTCCATGGCGTCCTTTATCTCGTGCACCTGGCCGCGTCGGACCATGTCGCGGATCAGCGGTGTGTTGATCAGGATCTCGACCGCCGGCAGGCGCTTGCCATCGACGCCGGTGACCAGGCGCTGGCTGATGACCGCCTTGAGGTTCAGCGCAAGGTTCATCAGCACGTTCTTGTGCGCGGATTCCGGGAAAAAGTTGAGGATTCTCTCCAGCGTCTGGTCGGCGTTGTTGGAGTGCAGGGTGGCCAAGCACAAATGGCCGGTTTCAGCGAACGCGATCGCCGATTCCATCGTGGTGGCATCGAGGATTTCGCCGATCAGGATCACGTCCGGGGCTTCGCGCATCGCGTTCTTGAGCGCGTTGGCGAAGGCGTGGGTGTCGAGACCCACCTCGCGCTGATTGACGATCGACTTCTTGTGCCGGTGCAGGAACTCGATCGGATCCTCGATGGTGAGGATGTGGCCGGAGCTGCTGCTGTTGCGGTGGTCGATCATCGCTGCGAGGCTGGTCGACTTGCCGGAGCCGGTCGAGCCGACCACCAGGATAAGGCCGCGCGCCTCCATCACCAGATCTTTCAGCACCTGCGGCAGCTTGAGCTGGTCGACGGTCGGGATCTCGCTCTTGATCGCGCGGATCACCATGCCGACTTCGCCGCGCTGCTTGAACACATTGATGCGGAAGCGGCCGGCGTCTTTCACCGCGATCGCCATGTTGAGCTCAAGATCGCGCTCGAAGGCGGGCACCTGGCCCTCGTCCATCAGTGAATAGGCGATCTTCTTGACCATGCCGGCCGGCAGGCCGGTATTGCCTAATGGATACAGCTTGCCCTCGACCTTGATGTTGACGGGAGCGCCCGTGGTCAGAAACATGTCTGACGCGTTCTTCTCCGTCATCAGCTTGAGAAAGTAGCCGATATCCATGAAGCTGATCCTCGTTTCGTCGGACCGCATCCGATCCGGAAGAGGCCGCCGGAGCGGCCAAGCCAAACAACTTTACAGTGTGCACGCGACAAACCGCGGGTGCCGCCCCCCGAACCGGAATGATATGACAGGCCCTAGATCGATTTTTCGTGCGCTGGTTCTCGCTGCAATGCTCGTGCCGGCCGCGCAGGCACAATCCAACCGTCCCCCGCAGCCCGAAGTCGTGCGCGCCGAGCGAGCGCTGAACGCGGCGCTGGAGGCCGCAGCGGATCTGCATGCGCCCGCCGAGCTGCAGGCGGCCCAAGCGGCCTTGGCGGCGGCGCGGGACGCTGAATCCCGTCGCCGGCGGTCGGAAGCCGCCACACTCGGCCAACGCGCCGAGCTGGAAGCCCGGCTGGCCGAAGCGCGCGCCCACTCGCAGCGGCTGCGCGCAGAAGTGAGTGCGCGCAGCGAGGACAACGCGCGCCTGCGCCGCGATCTGCTTGATGGAGGCCTGCAATGAGGCGCATGACCGGTATAGCGGCGGGCATGTTGCTGGCCCTGCTTGTCGCGGACGCGCATGCCGCGCGGCCCGACCCTGAGCTCGAGCGGCTCCAGGCCGACCTGGCCGCGCTTGAACAGGATCCGAGCCTGCAGGGCAGGGCGCGGCTTGAAGTCGAACTGGCGCGGATGGCGGTTGCCGCAGTTGCCAAAGGCTCGCGACGGGCGCGCCCGCAGACCGTGTTCGCGGCCGAGCGCCGACTCGCCATTGCCGAGGCGGTCGCCGAGACCGAACTGCTGCGCGAGCAAGCGGTCCAGCTGGAACGTGAGCGCGACGGCATTCTGCTGGAGGCCAGTCGTCGCGAAGCCGAGGGCTTGCGACGTGAGGTCGAGCGTCTGCGTATCCAGAACCTGACCCGCGCCGAGGAGACCGAGCGCGCGCTTGAAGAAGTCCAGGCCGCACGGCTGGACAGCGAGCTGTCGACCGCGCAGGCCGAGCAGGCCCAGCGGCTGGCGGAGGCGCAGGCACTCCAGGCGCAATTGGCACGACGCGAGGCCGATCTGGCCGGTGCTGCGGCCGACAGCCTGCGCATGCAGCTGCAGAGCATGACCGCCAGCAGCGAGGCGCGTGGCCAGGTGATGACAATCTCCGGCGACGCCTTCGCCAGCGGCCGCCATCAACTGCGCCCCGAAGCACTCGAAAACCTGCAGAAGGTCATCGATCTGATCAATGCGAACCCGGGTGCAAGCGTGCTGATCGAAGGCCACACCGATAGCCAGGGCAGTGCCAATCTGAATCAGGCGCTGTCGCAACGGCGGGCTGAAGCGGTGCGGGAAGCGCTGATCCAGAAAGGTCTCGACGGCAGCCGCCTACGCGCACTCGGCCTGGGCAAGGACCGTCCGGTGGCTGACAACGGCAGTGCCGAGGGTCGCGCCCGCAACCGCAGGGTTGAGGTGATCGTCGAGAAGCGATAGCCCAAGCACACGCGAACCAAGGCACAGCGTGGGCTGACGCGGCCGAGGCCGCCGGAACAGGGGGGATCTGTCGCGCCGACGTGTCGGAAACGCCCTGACCCTGAACCGGCAGTGCAGCCCTGAAAACCGCGGTGACTTCGCTTGCGAGGGCGGGCATCGGGGAGTAGGGTCGAATCCGGGTGCGGCGGTTCCGCACCGGGATTCGCATGCATGAATCTGGCAGCAGCGCCCGGCACATCTGATCCAGCAGTTCGCGGTGTTTTGGCACCGGCGGGCTGCGGTTTCAGCCGCATCCAGCTCCCTTTCTGATCTGCCGCGCCCCGCCAGCTCCGCGCTGAAGCGGGGCGCGGCGTTTAGAGGGTTCGGCGGGTCCCCACCCCGGAGGACGTGCGATGTTTGAAGGTCAGCAGCCTGAAGTCGACAACCTGATGCAGCGGGATACTGAATTTCGCCAGCTCTACCACCGGCACCGACACCTCGACAAAAAGGTGCTCGACGCCGAGCTGGGAGTGCTGCCGATTGACGGCAATACGCTGCGTCAGATGAAGCGCGAGAAGTTTCAGGCAAAACAACAGCTTACCCGCATGTTTGAGCGACATCGGCTGAACTGAGTGCGGCGGCTGGAGTCCGATCGAAGCCCGGGGCGGCGTGGCAACACGCCGCCCCATTTCGTTCCGCGGCGGCGGCGCCAGCTTCACCTCACCCCACAGTGTGCTGCGGCTATGCTTGCGGACCTTCTCGTTTTGGAGCCGCACGATGCAGTACCGCCGCATGGGCAACAGTGGCCTGAGGCTGTCGGCGCTGTCCTTGGGTGCTTGGGTCACGTTCGGCGGTCGGGTCGGCCGCGGCGAGGCGCGCGAACTGGTCGCCCAGGCCTACGCCGCCGGCATCAATTTCTTCGACAACGCCGAGGTCTATGCGCGCGGCGAGGCCGAACGGGTGATGGGCGATGTCATCGCTGATCTGCGCCTGCCGCGCGATGGCTTCTGTGTCTCCAGCAAGGTGCTGTGGGGCAGCGTTGAAGACCCGCGTCCGACCCAGCAGGGCCTGTCGCGCAAGCATGTGACCGAGGCCTGCCATCAGGCGTTGAAGCGTCTGCGCGTCGAGTATCTGGACCTGTACCTCTGCCATCGCCCCGATCCGGAGACGCCGATCGAGGAGACCGTGCTGGCGATGGACAGTCTGATCCGTCAGGGCAAGGTGCTGTACTGGGGCACCTCGGAGTGGCCTGCCGAGTTGATCCGTCAGGCGCACAAGATCGCGCGCGCCGCGCACCTGCACGCGCCGAGCCTTGAGCAGCCGCAGTACAACCTGCTGCACCGCGAGCGGCTTGAGCTTGAGTACGCCCCGCTGTGCGCGGAACTGGGCATGGGCACCACGGTATGGTCGCCGCTGGCCTCAGGCGTGCTGTCCGGCAAATATCTCGACGGCATTCCGGCCGAAAGCCGCTTCACCGCGCCGGGCTACGAATGGCTGGCGCGCAAGCTTGACGAAGACTCAGAGCGCCGGCCGCGGCAGCTACGCGAATTCGTCGCGCTCGCCGCCGAGCTGAGCGCCACGCCCGCGCAGCTGGCGATCGCCTGGTGCCTTGCCAACCCACAGGTGTCGACGGTCTTGCTGGGCGCCTCGCGGCGTGAGCAGCTGGCCGAAAATCTGGGCGCGCTGGACGTGCATGCGCGCCTGGATGACAGCACTGTGGCGCGGATCGAATCGGTGTTCGCGCGCTGACCCCGGGCGGCACTCGAAGGCGCGTTTGGGGACAGTTCGCGCTTTGGCGATGCGGAGCGTGTGAGCCCGCAGCCGCATCAGCGACAATCGAGCCCCCGAGTTCCGCTTCGCCCTCGGCCCAAGCGGTGCGCGCTGCGTTAGGCAACCACAGGATTCCTGCGACATGCTGCTGATGATCGACAACTACGACAGCTTCACCTACAACCTCGTGCAGTACTTCGGCGAGCTCGGTGAAGAGGTGCGGGTGATCCGCAACGACGAGCTCGACGTGGCCGCGATCGCTGCGCTGCAGCCGGCGCGGATCGTGATCTCGCCGGGGCCCTGCACGCCGAATGAGGCCGGCGTTTCGCTTGAGGTGATTGAAAAGCTGGCCGGACAGGTACCCATCCTCGGCGTGTGTCTTGGCCACCAGGGCATCGGTCAGGCCTTCGGCGGCAAGGTCGTGCGCGCGGGGCAGATCATGCACGGCAAGACATCGTTGGTGCATCACCGCGGCGAAGGTGTGTTCAAAGGCCTGCCAAGCCCGTTCGAGGCCACCCGCTACCACTCGCTGGTGGTGGCGAAGGACAGCCTGCCGGACTGTCTGCAGATCACCGCGTGGACCGAGCATGCCGATGGCTCGATCGAAGAGATCATGGGGCTGCGGCATCGCCATCTGCCGATCGAGGGCGTGCAGTTCCACCCCGAGTCGATCCTCACCCAGCACGGGCATTCGCTGCTTGCCAATTTTCTTGGTCGTCCGGTGGCTCAGGCCGCCTGACTCGCACAAGGTTCAGCCCCATGTCGATTACCCCCCAGGCCGCTTTGCAGCGGACCATCGAGCATCGCGAGATCTTCCATGACGAGATGATCGACCTGATGCGTCAGATCATGCGCGGCGAGGTCTCGCCAGTGATGGCTGCGGGCATCCTCACCGGCCTGCGCGTCAAGAAGGAAACCATTGGCGAGATCACCGGCGCGGCGATGGTGATGCGTGAGCTGGCGGCCAAGGTGGATGTTCAGCCGCATCCCAACTTTGTCGATATCGTCGGCACCGGCGGCGATGGCGCGCACAGCTTCAACATCAGCACCGCCAGCATGTTCGTTTCTGCCGCCGCTGGAGCGCGCGTTGCCAAACATGGCAACCGCAGCGTGTCGTCGAAGTCGGGCAGTGCCGATGTGCTGGAGGCCTTGGGCGCGAACATCCAGCTGCAGCCTGACGCGGTCGGACGCTGTATCGACCAGATCGGGCTCGGCTTCATGTTCGCACCGATCCATCACCCGGCGATGAAGAACGTCGCCGCGGTGCGGCGGGAAATGGGCGTACGCACCATCTTCAATATCTTGGGCCCGCTGACCAATCCAGCCGGGGCGCCCAACATTCTGATGGGCGTGTTCCATCCTGATCTGGTCGGCATCCAGGTGCGCGTGCTGCAGCGCCTCGGCGCCAAGCATGCGCTGGTCGTCTACGGCCGCGACAACATGGACGAGATCTCACTTGGCGCGGCGACCCTGGTCGGTGAGCTACGCGATGGTGTGGTGCGCGAGTACGAGATCGAGCCCGAGGACTTCGGCCTCTCGATGGCCTCTTCGCGCAACCTGCAGGTGGCCAATGCCGAGGAATCGAAGCAGCGCCTGTTGGAGGCGCTGGACGACACGCCCGGCGTGGCCCGCGACATCGTTGCGCTGAACGCTGGCGCGGCGCTGTACGCGGCCGATGTGGTCGGCAGCATCGCCGATGGCATTGCGCTGGCGCGTAGCGCGATCAGCAGCGGCGCGGCGCGGCAGCGTCTGCATCTGTTCATCGACACCACGCAGGCGCTGGGCGCGGCTTAGACGCCCACCACGCTCGCCGCAATCGCGCAAGGCTGGATTCATGGCGCGCAAGCGGGCACGCTTGCGCCGCCGCTGCGGCCCAAGGCTTGCAGCCCCTTCCTAGTCCACGCACGCACGAAGACCACAGCCCATGGGCGATATCCTCCACCGCATCCTCGACCGCAAGCGCATTGAAGTTGCCGAGCGCGCCGAGCAGATTTCCTTGGCCGAGCTTGAGAAAGCCGCGCGCGCTGCGGCGCCTGCACGCGGCTTCCACGCTTCGCTGATGCGCCATGTCAAAGCCGGCGATGCCGCGGTGATCGCCGAGGTCAAGAAGGCGAGCCCCAGCAAAGGCGTGATCCGCCCCGACTTCTCGCCGGCGGACATCGCTCGCAGCTATGCGCGTGGTGGCGCGGCGGCGCTGTCAGTACTGACCGACGTCGATTTCTTCCACGGCTCGGACGATTACCTCACCCAGGCGCGCGAGGCCTGCACGCTGCCGGTGCTGCGCAAGGACTTCACCGTAGACCCATATCAGGTGTTCGAGGCGCGTGCGCTGAATGCGGACTGCATCCTGCTGATTGTTGCGGCGCTGGAAGATGCAGCCCTGAAAGAACTGTGCGAGATCGGGCGCAAGGTCGGCCTGGATGTATTGGTGGAAGTCCACGACGGCGAAGAGCTTGAGCGCGCGCTGAAGCTTTCGACGCCATTGATCGGCATCAACAATCGCAATCTGCATACCTTTGCGGTGTCGCTCGACACCACGCTCGACCTGATCTCGGCGGTGCCGAAAGATCGCCTGCTGATCACCGAGAGCGGCATCCGCACCGAGGACGACGTGATGATGCTGCGCGCCGAGGGCGTGCATGCTTTCCTGGTCGGCGAGACCTTCATGCGCGCGGAGGATCCCGGCGCCGAACTCGAACGCCTGTTCGGCTGAGGCGGTGAGCGTCGAGCACGGCCACCCTCGCGTGGTGGTGTTCGATTTCGACGGCACGCTTTTCGACGGCGACCTCGGCTTCGAGTGGCTGCGGTGGATGTTGCTGCGCTCGCCGTGGCGACTGGGTCTGGTGCTGCTCGCAGCGCCGCTGTGGCTGCCGCTGCTTCTGTTGCCGAACGGATTCAGCGCGGTGGCCGCGTGCTGCTTCTGGATCGCCACCCTGGGTGCCCCGCACACCGACTGCCGCGAGTTTCTCGATGCCCGTGGCGCTCAGCTGCGGCAGCGACTGTTTCCGCAGGCGCTCGCCGCCTTGGCAGCGCATCAGGCTGCCGGCGAGCGCGTGGTGATCGCGACGGCCGAGTTGCCCGCGCTGGTACAGGGCCTGCTGTCGGGGCTGCCACACGCCTGTCCGCCGGTGCTGGGCTCGCAGTTCGAGCGCGGTCGCTGGGCGCTGCGGCTGCGCCTGCATCTGTTGGGCGCACGCAAGCTCGATGCGTTGGACGCCGCCGGCTACGGCCGCCATTTCGCGCTGAGCTACACCGACAGCCTGCGCGACACGCCCTTGATCCTGAGCTGCGACTGCGCCGTGCTGGTGAATTTCGCACACGCTCGCCGCGCCCGGATCGAGCGGCATCTGGCTGCCCTTGGCGCGGCAACTCGTCTCGATTGGCGCGACTGGCGATGCTGAAGCGGTTGGATCGACGCGCAGACCGATCCGTGCCGGCGCGGGCCGGGCGAGGCTGGGCCGCCGTGGACGAATGCAGCCTCACCTCGACCGTGTTCCCGCCATCAGCCCGAGCCGTTCCGGCAAACCGCCCGGCTCGCGCCTAACTGTTGCCGCCCAGCCGGCCCAGTGCGGATTCACCTGCCGACGCCCTTCAGGCCCCACGCAAATCCGATTCGCGGACGACCCATCAAGGAGTTCTCATTGAGCGAGTTCTCGTCTCCCGCGGCCTGTTGTTTGGCGTGATTGCCAGCGCCCAAGCGGTGCCACGGTGGCCACATTTCCAGCGCGGCCAGCATCAGCTTCACCCAGCAGAATCTGCTCGACTGGGCGGACGCCAACATCGACTGGGGCAACCCGCCCAATGTCATCAATCTGGATTTCTACATCGCCGGCCACGCATCCCGTCAGGCCTGCCAGGTGTACAGCGCCCCGCCATGGCGTGCCGGGCGCTGGCCAGGTCATCGCACAGGCATTCGCGCCGCCCGGCTACACCAGCGGCAATGGCTACGGCATCGCCCAGGGCGTGAGCTTCCACTGTCGCAAGTGTTCGCCCTTGCCGGAGGCGGTTGTGCCCCGCGCAAGGAACGCTGAATCCGGCGCGGAAGCGTGCGAATCGAGGCGCCCGGCCCGCGGATGCGACCGGGCAAGCCATTGATTCGATAAGGATGATCATAAAATGATCCCCTGTTCTTCCCCGGATGGCGCTGGAGCCAGCCACACCGTCCGCGTTAGCGTGCCTGGTCCGTACCCCCGCAAGGAGCTCCCAATGTACATCCGGTCCGTTTTGACTGTTCTTCTGTTCTGTCTGAGTACGTTCGCCGCGGCGCACAGCGAGCTGCCGCACGAGCAATGGTGTACCGAGGGCGTTCCGACCGAAGTCGGCAGCTTCGAGCTGGTGTCTGCAGGCCTGGTGCGCGATCGCGAAGACGGCCGGGATCAGTGCCCGACCGGCAATCGTTTGGCCAAGGACTGCGGCCAGTTCATGGATGACTACGAAGACGTCGGTGAGCGCGCCAGAAGCATGTGCGCTGGCCTGAGCGGCCGCGGGCGTAGCCCAGGTGACATCGGCAGCACGATTGCGGTGGTGCGCTGGCCAGCGACCTACCTCGACCCGGCCCACCATCGCCTGTATCGCAGCGAGCACGGCCTGCGGGGTATCTGCGTGCGCTGTGAGGCGCGGCGTCTCCCGTTAGGGGCCGAGCCCAAGCGTTGAGCGGCTAGCGGGATGCCGGCGCGTTGCCGCCAGCCCGCGGGGCTTCAGTGCGCGGTCTCGCGAGTCAAGCGCAGGATCTCGTTCACCATCCGCTCGAGCTGCTGCCGCTGCTCCTCGCCGATCTGCACTTCTGACAGAAGAAAGTAGGCCGTGCGCAGCACCTCGCGCCAGCGCGGTCGGTCGGGCAGCGTTTCGAGGCTGAGATAGCGGTCCATCGCACGCACGCGCAGGCGACCGTCGTCGATGGTGATTCGCCAGATGCCGCTGGCTTCGGCCAGATCGATCCGGCCCTTGCGGGCCGCGCGCTCCCAGGTTTCCAGGCTGGCCCGCATCAGATTCACCAGCAACTGGCGGAACGCCAGCCGTTCCGCCTCCGGCGGCGTCGCCTCTAGGGTGGCGGCGTGAGCGGAGGTCGGGGATACAGGGGCGCCGGGCGCGGATGCCGTGGGCAGGGCATCCGTGGCTGCATCCGCTCGCGGCTGCTGCGGCTCGAACACCAGCACGCCGAGCTCCTCTTCCAGCGACAGGTGGCGACAGCGCACCACCATGCTGAGACCATTGCGCTCCAATGTGCGCTGCCCAAGATCCGCACCTTCAGTGTTCTGGCCGAGGCTGGCCGACTCGACCAGCGCCTGTGCCCAGTGTGCGAATTCAGGCTCCAGCGCCTGCGCCAGCGTGTGCCCCTGCAGTTGCGCCGGGGTTTCGCTCAACACGGTGGCAGCCGCGGAGGTTGCCGAGCGGATGTTGCCGGCCGCATCGAACACCAGTGCGGCGGCCTGCTGCTGATCAAGCAGCCAGGCCATCGAGCGCAGGTCGCTGCGCAGCAGCTCGGCCGCTCGGCGTGATTCGGCAATGCTGCGCTCCAGCGCCTGGCGTTCGGCGGCCGCCTGCAGGCGTTGCCGGTACTGCCGGGCCTGTGAATGGAATCCGAGTGCGGCCAATGCAATCAGCGCGAGGCCAGCCACCAGCACGGTGTCGAATCGACGCTTGGCCAACTCGGCGTCCTGACGCGCTGCCTCGGTCTCCAGCCGCTCGAGGTCGAAGCGAACGCGCAGGCCATCGAAGCGTTCGCCGTGGCGAGAGGCCGCGAGCGCTGAGGCGCTCTGCTGATGGGCGCGCAGGTGCTCGATGGCCTCCGGCAGGCGACCCAGCGTCTGTGCGAGGTCGGCCAACTGGGCCTGCGCCTGCACCACCTTGTCGGGATGGGCGCCGCGGTCCTGCTCCAGCGCCTCGGTGAGCGCAGCATAGGCAGACGCGCGGGCCGCATCATCTGAGGCCAGGCGTGCGCTGATCAGCTCGATCTGCAGAGCGCCCTGACGATTCAAAGGAGCCGCCTGCAGGCGCGCCTGCTGCAGCCACGCTCGCGCGTCGTCGATCGCGTCGGCATTGATTTCGAGTTCGGCGCGCTGCAGCGCCACCCGCAGCTGATCGCGCGGCGCCTTCACCTCGGCGTAGTGCGTCCAGGCTTGATCGAGCGCGCTGCGGGCGCCGGCCAGGTCGCCGCGCCGCTGTGCGAGCTTGGCCAGCTCTTCGAGGGTGTGATGCAGCAGCTGGGCCCGGTCGTTGCGGCGATGCTCCTTCAGCGCGCGCTGCAGGTAGCTGTCGGCGCGCTCAAGATCGCCGAGCTCCAGGTACAGGCTGCCGATGTTGGCGTACAGGGCGCCGAGTTGGGTATCGCCGCGGGCCTCGCCGAGGGTCAGGCTGGCCTCGAAGTGGCCGAGTGCGGCCGGGTGATTGCCCATGTGGCGATAGATGACGCCGAGGTCATTCTCACTGACCGCGAGCGCGCGGCTGTCGTCGGCCCCCCGCGCAATCGCCAGTGCCTCCAGAAAGTACCCGAGCGCCTGCACGGGCTGGCCTTCGCGGTAGGCGTTCAATCCCCGCCGCCTCGCCAGCCGATGCGCCGCCAGCGCATCGCCGACCCGCGACAGCAGCGTCACCGCCTGATCGAGCGCCGCTTTCGCGCGCGCTGATTCGCCCTGCTGCGACGCGAGCTCAGCGGCATGCATCCAGGCCTCGAAGGCGTTGTTGGCATCGCCCGCGACCGCAAGCGTGGATGCGGCCGTCTCGCAGCGAACCAACGCAACGGCCGGCTCGGCGCGGCGCAGTTCGCGGCAGTGCTCGAGCAGGTCGGAGTCAGCGCTTGCGGGTGCGCCAAGGCTGATTAGGCCCAGCACGAGTGCGGCGGTGCAGGGCCACACGAATAGACGATCCGCGCGCGAGCGCGAAACCTGCGGACGGCGTGGTGCGACAGTTGGCATCGGTTGAGGGCGCTGCATCGGGGGCAGCCATCGACCTTAGCACGGGCCGGCGAGACGTCCGAACAGTGGCCCCGGCGGTCAGTTCGTCGTCGAAGCCAACTGCCTCGCGCCGTCGATTTCCTGGTCCGGTGCTGTGGCAGGCAGTCTGAAGATCGCGCCGGGCCTCCGAGTTCAGTCGCCGATCAAGGCGTGGAAAATGAAGTGTTCCACCACCAGGCGCTCACCGATGCCGAGCTCGCAGAACTGCAGGCCGAAGCGGCGCTTGCCGACCTCGCCGTAAGTCTTGATGCCGCGCACGTCGCCGGTCAGGCTGAGCACGTGTTCTTCACCCGCAGCCACCAGCTTGAAGCCCAGGCGAAGCCGGTCCCCGCTGTCGGCCAGCTCGGGCGGAGCCTCGATCTGGCAGCCGCTGGCGCTGAGGTTCTTGAGTACTGCAGCCTGTGGGCGCGGCTCGTCTTTGACCGGTCGGCTCAGGTTGGCGATGCTGCAGATGATCTGGGTGTCGACGCGCTCGTGCTGGCGCATCACATGGAAGATCGCGGCCTCGGGGTAGCTGGTGACCACATAGGGGAAGGGCGTGAAATGGACCTTCAGCACCTTGGCCTCAAAGGTCGCCACACCGCTGGCGGTCAGCACGCGCACGAACAGCAGCTCGTTGTCGCGGAACGGCACCACATTGCCTTCGGCATTGAGGGCGCTGATCAGCACACCGCTGCCTTCAAGAAAGCCGGCCAGACGCAGGGCGACCCGCGGCCGATTGGTGGTGCTCAGAAAGTCGACGTAGAGCGTCTTGCCGGGGGTGAGCTTGAGCTCGCTCAGGCGACGGCTTTCGCGCGCGCTGCCGTCGGTAGCCACTTCGGATGCGTCGACGGGTGTTTCATGCGTGGTGCTGAAGGGGCGCGAAACCCGGGTGAGTTCGCCGCTGGCGAGGTAGAGACCCGGCTCATGCAGGGTGCTGAGCTGGCGCTCGGTTTCGATGACTTCGCCGGCGCGCAGCAGCAGCCGGCCGTGGACGTCGAACACCGCGTACGGCAGCGGGCTGCCGATCTTGATGTCGGTACGTTTGATCGGCTGCAGCGGCGTTTTCGGCATGGGGTATCCGGTGACAGAACGGGTCTACCTCGGCGCGCGCGCAGCGCGGCGAGCATCGCACAGTCGGAACCGGATGCAGTTTCCATGCCCCTGCTGCCGCGCAGGGATTCGTTGACTCAGCGGTTCTGTCCGTACACCACGACGGTCTTGCCGCGCGCATGCAGCACGCCCTGTTCTTCCAGCTGCTTGAGCACGCGGCCGGCCATCTCACGCGAGCAGCCGACGATGCGCGCGAGCTCCTGACGCGAGACGCGGATCTGGGTGCCCTGCGGATGGCTCATCGCATCGGGTTCGTCGCAGAGGTCAACCAGGGTGCTGGAGATCCGGCTGGTCACGTCCATGAATGCCAGACGGCTTGCCTTGCGGCTGGTGTGCATCAGGCGTTTGGTGAGCTGCGCACCGATGGCGTACAGGATGCGTGGGCATTCTTCCGACAGCGGGCCGGCGAACAGGGCCTGCAGGCGTTCGTAGCCGATCTCGGCCAGCTCACAGGCAGTGCGTGTGCGCAACAGCACTTCGCGCTGCGGCGCCGCCATGAAGATGCCGGTTTCGCCGATGAAGTCGCCGGGGTTGATATAGCTCAGTACCAGCTCGCGACCGTCTTCCTCTTCGGTCATGACGCTGAGCGAGCCCTGCACCACGTAGTACATGGTGCCGGCCGGATCACCGGGCCGGAACACGTCCGCGCGCGCCGGGTAGCGGCGTCGGTGGCAGTGGGCCAGGAAGCGCTCGATATGGATGGGCTCGGGCGCCAGCGAAGGCGGCGTCAGCTGACGCTTGAGCGCGGTCTGCAGCGAGAAGCTCGAGGGGACCATGTCTGACCTGAAATGCGATGGAGTTCAAAGATTAGCGCCGTCTTCAGGGCGCTTCAAATGCAATCTTGCGTCAGTTCGCACCGGTTTGTCTCCCGCTGTCACGCGCCCACCGCAACCTCCCGCGAGTTTGACCAAGGCCGCGGTTATGGCTTTCACGTGTTTGGTCCATACTATTCCGCTGATTCCAGCCGACTGGGGTCTGTCGCCGGCGAAGGCCAAAGGCCGCTCGCCAGTTCTCTATCCGCCCGCACCGGCCACCCGACCCAGGGGACTTCAAACGTGGTGAAACCACTGCCGCGCCTGAAGCTGCAAGGCTTCAACAATCTCACCAAGGCCCTGTCCTTCAATATCTACGACGTGTGCTACGCGGTCAGCGAAGAGCAGCGGCGTCGGTATATCGAGTACATCGACGAGGCCTACAACGCCGATCGCCTGACCCAGATCCTCACCGAAGTTGCCGAGATCATCGGCGCCAACGTGTTGAATGTTGCGCGTCAGGACTATGACCCGCAGGGCGCCTCGGTCACCATCCTCATCTCCGAGGAGCCGGTGATCGACAAGAAGGCGGCCGGTAAGGAAGTTCTGGCTGCCGCCGTGCGTGAGCACGAGGAAGTCGATGCCAGCGTGGTCGCGCATCTGGACAAGAGCCACATCACGGTCCACACCTACCCAGAGACGCATCCGCACAACGGCATCGCGACCTTCCGCGCGGATATCGATGTGGCGACTTGCGGGGTGATTTCACCGCTGAAGGCGCTGAACTACCTGATCGAGAGTCTGGAATCGGACATCGTGATCATGGACTACCGTGTGCGCGGGTTTACCCGTGACGTGCGGGGCACCAAGCACTACATCGACCATCGCATCAACTCGATCCAGGACTATCTCGCCAAGGGGATCAAGAATCGCTACGAGATGTTCGACGTGAACGTTTATCAGGAGAACATCTTCCACACGAAGATGCACGTCAAGGATTTCGACCTCGACACCTACCTGTTCGAGGAAAAGGCGAAGAACCTGTCGTTCAAGGAGCGTCTGCGCATCGAGGCCCAGCTGAAGCGCGAGATCGAAGAGCTGTTCCACGGCCGCAATCTCGACTGAACGCCCGCGAGGTTCGCGGCTGCAGTGATGACCAAGGGGCGCGGCCGAACAGGCCGCGCCCCTTGGCGTTGGCGGACTCAGCGTGTCGCCTCGCCACCCTGCCGCGGTGGAGAAGGCGCGACATAGCCGACCCCGACCAGCAGCAGGCCAACCGTGAGCACGGCACCGATGCCTGCCAGGTTGCCCAGGTAAGCGCGGTCGACCAGCACCAGCTTCAGCAGCACCACGCCCATCAGCACCGCACCGGCCAGCCAGATTGGATACTCGCCGCGCCGCGAACCCCGCACCCAGGCCCACACGCCGAGCACGGCCCACAGCACGCTCAGCCCACCTTGCGTCAGCGCGCTGTCGAAGATCGACGCTGACCACGCGAGGCCGCCGAAGTGGTGCACGCAGCGCAGCACCATAAGGCTGAGCAGGCTCAACGCGGCCAAGCCGACACCGACCCGCAGGGGTATCAGATCGGCGCGGTCCTCAGCTGGAATGCTGCGCCATGCAGCCAACAACAGACCCCACTGCAGCAACTCCAGCGGGTTGAGCAAGGGCAGATACGCCATCGGCGCGGGATCGGCTGACAGATACAGCGAGCCGATCCAGGCCATCGCCAACACCGCCAGCGCGATCGCATGCCAAGCACGCGCATAGCGCTGGAAGCGATCCGCCAGCGGCCAGGCCCATACGCCCGGCCGCAGCATCAATCCGGCCGCAAGCAGGGTCAGCGGCAGCAGCCCCAGGCTGAGGGTCCAGGCCTCGCCCAGTCCGGCGCGATCAGCGCGTTCGAAACTGTCGATGCCAAGCACCATCGCCAGCGTCGCCAGCACCGCGATGTGACCCAGACCAGTGAGGCGTGCCGGCGGCTCGCGCAGACAGTGCAGCGCAAACGCCGCCGAGCCGAGCCACAGCAGCCACACGCTCAGCCCGTTGCCATCCAACGGCGGTGCGCTGCTGTCGGCGAACACCAGCATCGCCAGTAGCGGCGCCAGCGCCAGTTGCGGCACCACCTGCCAGCTCAGACGTGCCCAGCCGGTCAGCCAGCGCAGTGCCGCCGCCAGGCTGGCAAACGTGGCACTGAAGGCGACCGCTGCCAAGGTCGAGTCGAGTGCGATCGGCGGCTTCCATACCAGATGCAGCCACAGTGCGCCGAGCCAGAAGCTGCCGAGCCCGAACAGCGCCCAGATCGCCAGCCGCTGTGGCTGCAGGCGCTCGTAGACATAGCTGCCCAGCAGGCCGGCGAACGCCAGCAGGACCACGCTGGTGCGCGTGGTGAGCAGGCCTTGCGGGTCCGACCACTGCCCGGCGTCGATCCGTTCAACCGCACCCAGAACGAAGGCGAGCCCGGCCAGGATCTGCAGGCATGCGCCGGCCAGCTGCGGCAGCGCGCGCTGCTGGCGTAGGCCGAGCCACATCGCACCCACTCCCTGCAGCGCCCAGACCATGGCGGTCTGCTCGGATGAGAATGCCAGCGGCACCGCGAGGGTGGCGAAACCGGCGGCGATCCAGGCGAAGCTCTCGCCCTGCAGGCGCGCGCGCTCGACGCGGATCAGCAGGGCGGCCAGCACGGCATACGCGATCGCTGCCAGCAGTGCAGCACGGGCGAGTGCAGGGCGATCGCCTTCCAGTAATCCAGACTGCAGCGAGAACGCCAGCAGCGGCAACCCAAAGGTTAGGCTGGCCTCGACGGCGCGGCTGGCGGCGGCACCCCGGCGCAGCGCGCCCAGCACGGTGATGCCGAGATAGAAGCCCCAGAAAAGCAGCAGGAAGAACTGGGTGCTGGCGTAGTCCTCCGCTGTATACGAGCGCAGCCCCCACAGGCTGCCGATAGCGAAGGTGAACGCGAAGCCCAGCAGGTTCAAGGGATACCAGTGGCGCCACCACGCGATCGCGAACACCGCAGCGTTGAGCACTGCGTAGTACGTGAACAGCGCGACATGATCACCGCTGCCGGTACTGATCAAGACCGGCCCCAGATAGCCGCCCAGAAAGCCGAGTACGGCCAGCCCGACCGCGCTCTGCACCACCGCCAGGGTGGCGGCCAATGCGACCAGCACCACCACCAGCACCAGCGCGGTCGCCGGCTGCATCAGCTCGTACAGACGAAAGCCCGCGAACACCTCCAGCAGCAGCACGCCGATGGCGCCGCCCTGCAGGGACAGCGAGAATGCGGGGCGCGAGCGGCGCTGGCTGAGCGCGAACACCAGCCCACCCAGCGCGGCGGCCGCAATCAAGCTGAAACGCCAGCCGATCGGCAGGTTGAAATAGCCTTGCTCAGCGGCATAACGGAGTGCGGCGGCGACGCCGGCAAACAGCACCAGAATGCCGAGCTTGACCGGTAGATTGCCGCCGAACAGCAGCGTGGCCAGGCGTTGGCCGAGGTCAGGGCCTGAGTCCTGCGCCGATCGACCGGGTGCAGTGCGCGTTGGCGGCACGACGCGCGACGGCGCGGGGCTGGCAGCCGCGGCGCTCGGCGCCTGTGCCGGTATCGGCGGTGGTGAAGCCCGCATGGCTGGCTCGGCTTCACGGGTATCGAGCGCAGGTGCCGCCGCTGCCACCGACTCCGACTCCGACTCCGACATCGGCTGAGCAGCCGTTGGCGCCACCCTGGAGGCTTGCATCAGCGCCTGCTTCACCGGGTGCGAGGGGGGCGGGTCCGCCGCGGCCTGAGCGGCCGCGCTCGCTGCCGCACGCGCTGCGGTATCGACCAGCTCGCGCGTGCGAGCCTGCTGCTCCACGCGTGCCAGCCGTTTCGACAGTTCCTGCTGCGCGCCAAGCAACCAGCCGGCGAGCGCTGCCAGCAACACGCTGATGAAGGATTCGCTGGCGAGCGCCAGCAGGCCGAACACAATGGCAAGACCCGCTTTCATGCACAGCTCCAGGTAAGACGCGCGCCGCCGATCGGGGGCGCGGGTTGCGGGAGTGTAGAGAACGTGAAGTCGCTCGCACAGCGGACATCGGGTCGTCTCGCTGGGGGGCGTCGCAGTTGCGACTACAGCCGGTAGGCGCCCAGCTTCATCAGGTGGCTGACCGCACGCATCAGCCGTGGAACTGGCGCCGGCAACTCACGTGCACCTGCATCCAGTGCGGCTTGCGCATGCTCGGCCTCCTCGGCCTGCATGCGCTGCAGAATCTGCCGGCTGCGGTGATCGCCTTCCGGCATCTGGCGCAAATGCTCCGCCAGATGCGATTCGACCTGGCGTTCAGTCTCAACAACGAAACCGAGGTTGTAGCCATCCCCGGCCAAGCCCGCGGCCATACCAATCGCATAGCTGCCGGCGTACCACAGCGGATTGAGCAGGCTGGCCCGGTCGTTGAGCTCGCGTAGACGTTGTCCACACCAGGCCAGGTGATCAGCTTCCTCCTGCGCTGCATGCAACAGATGCTGCCGCGTGGCTTCGTCGCGGGCGACCCGGGCCTGCCCAAGGTAGAGCGCCTGAGCGCAGACCTCGCCAGCGTGGTTGATCCGCATCAGTCCGGCCACGTGCCGACGTTGGGTCGGGTCCAATGCAGCTGATTGCGCATCCGCTGCAGGATTGGGTCGCGCCGGCAGCGTCGCATCGGTGGTGGAGGTCAGCAGGGCATGGTCGAGATCGGCGATCAGCCGATCCAGGCTCGACAGTTTGCGCAGCGTACTCACGGCAGGGCCTCGGCGATCAGTTCGAGCGGGTGGCGGATTCGGATTCCGGCAAGAGTGGCCGCAGCCTGCAGATGCAGTCGGCAGCCGATGTTGGTGGTCACCAGTGTAGTGGCGCCGGCTGCCAAGACCGCGTCGAGCAGCGGCTCGCGCAACGCATCCGCGCGCGCGGGGAACAGCAGCACATGCGCGCCGGCAGCACCGCAGCAGCCGGTATCGGCAAGCTCGTGGATCGCCAGCCCGGGAATGCACGCAAGCACCGCGCGCACGGTCTGCGCCGCCGCGGGCGTGCTGCGCTGTGTGCAGGGCAGATGCAGCGCGACGCGCTCATCGCTTGGGCGCAGTGCGAGAGCGCGGAAACTGGCATCTGCGCCCAGGAAGGCGAATACATCCTGCACCGGTGCCACGCTGCACAGCGCGGCGGCAAAGCCTGCGTGACAGCCGCAGGCGATGCTCAGCAGCGCCTGCGGCCGGCGCCCCTGCCAGAGTGCGCGCGCAGCGACGGCCTGCTGTTCGCATTGCTGCAGTCGGCCAGCGTGCCGTGCCAGTGATCCACAGCATGCGGCTGCAGTCGGCACGTCGACTGCATGGCCGCAGGCCTGCAGAACGCGCAGGGCCGCGGCGTGTGCGGCCGCGTCCAGACCGCCCGCGACGCAGCCGGTGAGCAGTCCAATGCCCACATCGGGTCGTTCGGAAACGACTGGCGCCGATGCAGAGCCAAGGATCGGTCGCAGTCGTCGCGGCAGCAGCGCACGCAGGGGTTTCAGTGCGCGTAGCACGCGGCCTGCAGCACGTGGTCGTCGACTCGCCCACAGCAGCGCACGCAAGCGCAGCGGTTCGGTTCTGCGTCGACGCAGTTCCGCGCGGGTCAGCGCCAGGATGTCGGAGTAACGCACCTGCGCCGGGCACACCCGCTCGCAGCGACCGCAGCCAAGGCAGTGGTCGAGCGCCGCGAACAGGCTGGCATCGAGACTGCCCGGCGAGCACGCCAGCGAGCGCGCGAGCATGATCCGCCCTCGCGGTGATTCGCTCTCCTGCGTAGCAACCTGATAGGTCGGGCAATGCGGCAGGCACAGCCCACACAGAACACAGGAGTCCGCCAGCTCGATCAGGCGCGCGAGAGAAGATTCAGGCTTGGGGCTGGCATCTGGAGACATTTGCAGTCAGAATACGCGGCTCCGCCAGGCCCTGCCTTGGCGGCAATCCCTGCGGTGCGCGCTTGCGTCACCCGGAAAAGGCCGCTATCCTTCGCGGTCTTTCGTCCTCGCATTCCCTTTGGGAGCTGTCATGAAGACCTTCAGCGCCAAGCCGGAGACCGTCAAGCGCGACTGGTATCTGGTCGACGCCAGCGGCAAGACGCTCGGCCGACTGTGCTCCGAGCTGGCCAGCCGCCTGCGCGGTAAGCACAAGCCCGTATTCACCCCGCATGTCGATACCGGCGATTACATCGTCGTGATCAACGCGGAAAAAATTGCCGTCACCGGTAACAAGCTTCAGGACAAGATGTATTACCGGTTCACCGGCTACATCGGCAACATGAAGTCCGAAACCCTCGGCCAGGCACTCGACCGCCACCCCGAACGCGCGATCGAGATCGGCGTGAAGGGCATGCTGCCGAAGAACCCGCTGGGTCGCGCGATGTTTCGCAAGCTCAAGGTCTACAAGGGCTCCGAGCATCCGCACACCGCCCAGCAGCCGCAGACGCTGGACATCTGAGACAGGATCTGACTGAACATGGCTCTCAACCAGAACTACGGCACCGGCCGCCGCAAATCCTCCACCGCTCGCGTGTTCCTGCGCAACGGTAGCGGCGCCATCATCGTCAACGACAAGCCGCTCGACCAGTACTTCGGTCGCGAGACGGCCCGCATGATTGTCCGCCAGCCGCTTGTGCTGACCGAGATGTCGGAGAAGTTCGACATCCTCGTTACGGTTGCCGGCGGCGGCACCACCGGGCAGGCCGGTGCGATTCGCCTCGGCATTTCCCGTGCTCTGGTCGAGTACGACGAAGCCATGCGTTCGCCGCTGCGCCGGGCCGGGTTCATGACCCGCGATGCTCGCGAAGTCGAGCGCAAGAAGGTCGGTCTGCACAAGGCACGCCGCGCGACCCAGTTCTCGAAGCGCTAAAGCTTTTGCTGTATCTTTGCCGCCCGCGCGCGGCAAGAGCGATCCGGTTTTTGGGGGATCGTCTAACGGTAGGACTGCAGACTCTGACTCTGCCTATCTAGGTTCGAATCCTAGTCCCCCAGCCAATCGAAAGGCCCGCGCATGCGGGCCTTTTGTTTTTGCGGCCAGATTTGACCGCTCCTGCATGTTGCTCGCCTGGTGGACTTGCGGTGGGCTGCCGCGCCGCAGCAGTGCTCTCGCAAGATCTGCTTACAGTCGCGCTGCTTTCTCACCGACGGCACATCGCCTCGGGCCTATAGCTCAACGGTTAGAGCAGGGGACTCATAATCCCTCGGTTCCAGGTTCGAATCCTGGTGGGCCCACCACTTCGGAACTTGCCGTCGCTGACGCGCTGCACAGCGAGGCTGCATGCCCCCACTGTGCAATGGCCGTCGCTGCCACTCGGCACCATCTCCACGGAGCCGCGAGCTTTGTCAGTGCTCGTCCTTGCGCATTCCTCGCGTTGCCTTGGGCGCAGATTTGTCCGCCAGCATCGCGCGCAGCTCCTGCAGTGTTTCTTCCAGCCAGCCGCGGGTGCGATCGCTGTGCAGCCAGGTCAGCAGGGCCTGTTGGTCTGCTTCGGGCCACGGACAGTCAGGGCTGCCGATGTCCCTGATGCTAACCTCGCTCAGATACGGCTCGCCCTGATCGGGCTCATCGGCGCTCGGTGGCGCACTGCCGTCGGCGTACTCGATCAGGTCGATCAAGTCGTGCAGATCATCGGGCGCTTGAGCGTTCAGGAGAACTTCGCTCAAGGCTGCGAATTCAGCCTGTTCGGCCCAGTCGTACAGACGGTCCTGGCTGATGCCGATGTGGCGGCCGCTGGGTAGTTGGGGCATGGGCGTTCCTTGCAAGGGTAATGGGTCTGCGCAACTCGGCACGCGCGCGGTGTCGTCTGCGCCGACGATTGTGTCGCATCTGCGGCGTGTCGCAGCCAACAGACGAGATGATGCTCGAAGTGCTGCGTGGCTGCGCACCCGGCGATCGCTGAGTTCACGCAACGGTGACGGTCAGCCGCAGCGACGCTGCACTCCAATCGCACTGCGCGCCCAACACCTCGGCGCGAGCGCTGCCCTCAGCACGCCAGGCGGTGGGCAAGGCTGCGCCATTGAGATCGGCGTCCAACTGCAGTTGCCCATGGGACACGGTCAGGCTGCAGCGCAGTTCCGCGTCACGCGGGCAGGCCTCTGCCAGGCTTTGGCTCAGGCGGAACACGCTGATTTCCACGGTCGCGGGAAGCTTGGGCGGTAGCGCGCTGATCTCAAGCTTCAGCCGCAAACCGCGTCGACTGGCGATTTGATCGAGGCTGGACCGGAGCGCAGCTTCCAGTCCGATCTCATCCAGCAGCGGGGGGCGCAGCCGGATTGAAAGGGCGCGCACGCGCTCCAGTGCGGTGCGCACGCAATCCGCAACGCCGGCCACCTCATCCGCGGGCAGGCCCTCGGCGGCGAAGAACTGCAGGGTCAACAGGGCGGCGGTCAGGTCCTGGCCGATCTCGCTATGCAGCTCGTGGGCGATACGCTGGCGCTCGCGTTCCTCAACGGCGATCAGCTCCACCAAGCGTGTATGTGGGTCGATTGCGTTCGAGCCTGACATCGTTCGAGCGTTAGCCGGGCATGGGGCAGGCAAGGCTAGCATCGGCGCGCGCCGGCAGGCTGAGTTTTGCGCGGGCGCAAACGCTCGAAGCATTGAGTGACCACGAGTGGGCGCACGCCCGGGACTCGGCGGACTCGCGCTGCCCTCCGCCCTGATGCCCAGGAGTCAGTCAATCCACCTGCGGCGGCCTCACGCTATCCCGAATCCCGGCCGCGTCGGTATCAGAACAAATCCACTCCACCCGCAGCCATATCCGTCTGCGAGACCGGCTTGTGCGCGACCGGCTGCCAGTTGTCACGAAGTTCGCGCACGCGCTTGTGCAGGGCGGTCAGGGCTTCGAGTTTGCCGCGACTGCTGCCGCCGCCGGTGCTGCTCAGCAGTTGCTGCAGGCCGGTGGCGTCACGGTTGATGGCTTCCAGGCGTTCGAGGTGCTTCTCGGCGGCGCCAAGCGCCTGAGTGACGATGTCCTCGAACTGCAGCGAGCGCACTGCCTCGGCCACAGACTGGTCGATCACGCGGGCGCTGCTGGCCACTTCGCTGATGCCGGCGGTCAGGCTGTCGTTGATTTCCTCCACCTGCGAGAACAGTTTGGCGGCTTCGTGCTTGGCCTGGTTGCTGCGACTTTGATCGCGGGTGGCCATGCTGGACACGGTGTCGCGCACCTTGTGCACAGCATCCTTTGAACTGTTCGCCAGCTTGCGGATCTGCTCGTTGAAGCTGGTCGAGCGCTCCGACAGGCTGCGTACTTCATCGGCGACCACCGCAAAGCCACGGCCTGCTTCACCGGCGCGCGCGGCTTCGATGGCGGCGTTCAAGGCCAGCAGGTTGGTCTGGTCGGCGATCGATTTCACGTCTTCCAGCAGGGCGAAGATGCCTTCCAGATGCTGGGTCATCGCGTCGATGTGATTGACCGTGATCGCGCTCTGCTCGCTGACCTGCTCCAGCGCCGAGGTCAGGTCGCCCATGTGGCGGCTGGCCTCGGAGGCGAAACGCCGCACGTCGATGCTTTTGCCTTCGCTGCTGCGGTCGACGATTTTGGCCAGGGTCTGGGTCTGATGTCGGGCGGTGGCATTCATGGTCTGGAAACTGTCGGCCAGTTTGCTGACTGACTGGTTCAACAGCGTTCGCGTGCGCCGGATCTCCTGCTGTGAGCCGGAGACCTCACGCGAAACGAACTCGCGCAGCTCGCCGAGCAGTTGGTCCTGCTCTTTCAGCAGGCGTGATTCGTCGGGCGACAGCGCATGTGCGTAGCTGGCGAACCACCAGCCGAAGGCGCCCCAGGCAAGGAACATCGTGGTCATCAGGGCGAGGTTGATGCCCTGCGGCCAGTCGACGAATTGCGCGATGACGAGGGCGATGCTCAGCAGCAGCGCGGGTGTCATGCGGATCAGGATTCCGGTGTGCATATTCGATGCTTCCTTTGACTCGTGCAGTTATCGGCAGGTCAGCGCAGTGCTTGAATCGGACGGACGCGCGGAGCCCGGCGAGGTCGACGGCAATCGTTCTGCAAGCGGCGTTCCATCGCGGCGTGGGCGGGCTTCATGGGCTGCGCCGACGCTCGTCTGCGGCGAGTTCGAGCAGGCGGCCGGCAATCCGGTTCAGCGGCAGGATCTCATCGACGCCCCCCTGTTTGACCGCAGCACCGGGCATGCCCCACACCACCGAGGTGGCCTCGTCCTGGGCCAGGGTGGGAATGCCAACCTGGTGCATCTCCAGCATGCCTGCGGCGCCGTCACTGCCCATGCCGGTCAGAATCGCCGCCACCGCATTGCGGCCGGCAGACGCCGCGACCGAACGGAACAGCACATCGACACTGGGCTTGTGCCGGCTGACCGGTGCGTCATCGCCGATCCGGCACAGCCAGCGCGCGCCGCTGCGCTCGATTCGCAGGTGATATCCGCCGGGGGCGATATAGGCATAGCCGGGCATCACCTGCTGGCCGTCTTCGGCCTCGCAGACCGCCATCGGCGAACAGCGATTCATGCGTTGCGCAAACGCTCGGCTGAACTCGGCCGGGATGTGTTGGGTGATAACAATGCCCGGTGCGTCGGGCGGCATCATCTCCAGCACCACCCGGATGGCTTCGGTGCCGCCAGCGGAGGCGCCGATTGCGATCAGCCGGTCAGTGGTGCGGAAGCCGGCGGCGCCGCGTGCTTTCGGCCGTTCGGCGCCGCGTGCGGGTGCCGAGCGTGCCTGCACGCGCGCGCCGGCCGCGAACTTGACCTTGGCCGCCAGCTCGCCGGCGTACTCCGTCAATCCTTTGGCGACTTCGAGCTTCGGCTTCGTCACGAAATCGACGGCACCCAGGCTGAGTGCATCCAGGGTCACTTCGGCGCCGGCCTCGGTCAGTGATGACACCATCACCACCGGCATCGGCCGCAGGCGCATCAGGTTTTCGAGGAAGGTCAGGCCGTCCATCCGCGGCATCTCGACATCGAGTGTCAGCACGTCCGGGCTGAGCAGCTTGATCATGTCGCGAGCGACAAAGGGATCCTGCGCGGCGCCGACTACCTCGATGTCGGGGTCTTCGCTCAGCACGCGGGTCAGGACCTGGCGCACCAGGGCCGAGTCGTCGATGATCAGTACGCGAATGGCCATTAGTCGAACAACTCCACGCCGCCCGCCGCTGGCTGCTGTCTGAGCTGGTTGCGGTAAGCGATTTCTTCAGTGGCCACCGTGGTGTCGTGCGCGTGCGGCAGGCGCCGCACCAGCACTTTACCGGTGGAGGGGATGTACCAGACCTTGCGCGGATGGATGCTGCCCAGATCCTGGGCGACCACCGGGATGCGCTCGGCCTTCAGGTAGGCGATCACGAATTCGGCATTGCGAGTGCCGACCGGATTGGTGGTGAAACTCTTCAGCACATTGCCGCCGCCGAACACCTTGGCCTCGATGCGCTCGCGGCGCGCGCCGGCTTTCAGCAGTTCGTTGATCAGCAGCTCCATCGCATAGCTGCCGTAGCGCGCTGAGGTGTCCTCGGCGCTGCCGTCGGGCAACATGAAGTGGTTCATGCCGCCGATGCGCAGCACCGGGTCGCGCATGCAGGCGGCCACGCAGCTGCCGAGCACGGTCGATAGCGCGATCTCTTTCGAGGTCACCACGTAGTCGGCGGGCATCAGTTTCAGCGCGTCCATCTGCAGCTGGACATCGAAGTAGGGCATCGGACCCTTCATGACCCGCGCAGGGACGCTCATGCACCCGGCTCCCGGCGATCACTCGGCACATAGATGGTGCGGCCGAGGTTCTTGAACAGGTCGGCGGCGTGGAAGAAGCTCTCCGAGTGCCCGGCGTACAGAAAGCCAGTCGGTTCCAGCAGGGGCTTCATCCGCGCCAGGATCGCGCGCTGGGTCGGCTTGTCGAAGTAGATCATCACGTTGCGGCAGAAGATCGCCGCGAATGGGCCGCGCAGTCCGTAGCTCTCGTGCAGCAGGTTCAGCGGCGCGAAATCGATCAGCGCCTTCAGCGCCGGATTGACCCGCACCTTGCCCGAGTTGGCGCCGGTGCCACGCTGGAAGAAGCTGCGCTTGCGCTCGGTCGACAGACGTTCGATGCGCTCCAGCGGATAGACCCCGCGCTCGGCGGTGGCCAGCACCTGGGTGTCGATGTCGGTTGCGATGATCGACACCGGCGGTGAGAGCGTGCCGAAGGCCTCGCAGGCGGCGATCGCGATCGAGTAGGGCTCTTCGCCGGTGGAGGCCGCCGAACACCAGATCTGCACGTTGCCGCCGGCCTTGCGCATGCTTGGCAGGTGCTCGCGCAGATGATCGAAATGGTGCTCCTCGCGAAAGAAGCTGGTCAGGTTGGTGGTCAGCGCATTGACGAACGATTGCCACTCATCGCCGCTGTCGCCGTCGCGCTCCAGAAAATTCAGGTAGTCGGAGAAGTTCTCCAGCCCCAGCGCGCGCAGCCGCCGCGAGATCCGGCTGTAGACCATGTCGCGCTTGCTGTCGGCCAGGGCGATGCCGGCGCGGGCGTGGATCAGGCTGCAAACCCGGCGGAAGTCGCGCTCTGAGAACTCGAACTCGCGCTGGCTCTCGATCGTCTCGTTGCTCATCGGGCGCGAACACCTGGGTCTGGCCGGGGGGCCGTGCAGGCCCGTGTTGAATCGATGCAGCAAGGCGTGTGCCGCGCGCGGATGGCGGGATTACGCCGGTGGCTCTTGGGGGAATGGGGAATGGGAAATCGTTCCAGACCTGCCGGGTGACGGAGGTGGTGGCTCCGGGTGGCGGGGTGTGGTGGGCCTGGTGGGTTGGGACTCACGCCATGGCGCCCGGATCACATCGCTCGCATACCGATGTGGGATTCCCAAGCGGGATTGACTGCGTTTTGGCGGATGCTTGCGCCATGCGGGGGCTTGGCAGTCGGGACTGCTTCGACACTTGGCTGGATTGGGGGCTGCGCTTTGGCCGAACCCTCTCCCCAACCCCTCTCCCGTGGGGAGAGGGGCTCAGGCGCAGACCACTGCAACGCGGTGCTTGAAGCTCCCCTCTCTCTGTGGGAGAGGGGCAGGGGGAGAGGGTTCGGGAGCCCTCAGGCTTCGCCTAGGAACACGCTCACCGCGCGATAACTGACAGTCGGGACGCCCAGACCGCGGCAGCCGACTCGCGCGATTCCCCTCGGCCCAGGACTCGGCCTGCGTTGACCTAGAACTCCGTCCATTCCATGTCGTCAGCCTCACCGCCCGCGCCACGGGCGGGCTTGCCTGCGCTCGCCACCGGTTTGATCGAGGACTTGGCGACCGGCTTGGGCGTGGATCTGGCCTGCGACTTGTCGGCCGGTTTTGCCGGTGCGCTCGTGCTGCGCACGGCCTGCAGCTCAGGCTTGCGCGGCGGCGCGGCGGACGCCATCGGCGCCCTTGCTGCGGGCGAACTGTTGCGGCTGGGCGTGGTCGCGCGCGGGCTGGCGGCCTGTGCATTGCTCGACAGTCGGAACCGCGAGACCGAATCGGCCAGCGTGCCGGCCTGGTCTTCCAGCGCGCGTGCCGAGGCGGTGGCTTCTTCCACCAGCGCCGCGTTCTGCTGGGTGACTTCGTCCATCTGGGTCACGGTGGCGTTGACCTGCTCGATGCCGCTGGACTGCTCGGCCGAGGCCGCGCTGATCTCGCCCATGATGTCGGTGACACGCTTCACCGAAGTCACGATCTCGGCCATGGTCTTGCCGGCCGAATCGACCAGCGCGCTGCCGGTGGCGATTTGATCGACCGTATCGCCGATCAGGGTTTTGATCTCCTTGGCGGCACCCGCCGAACGTTGCGCGAGCGAACGGACTTCGCTGGCGACCACGGCGAACCCGCGGCCCTGTTCGCCAGCGCGCGCGGCTTCCACCGCGGCGTTCAGCGCCAGGATATTGGTCTGGAAAGCGATGCCGTCGATCACGCTGATGATGTCGACGATCTTGCGTGAGGCCGCGTCAATGCCGCCCATGGTCGTCACCACCTCGCTGACCACGCTGCCGCCCTTCTCGGCGACTTCGCCGGCGCCGATCGCCAGCTGGTTGGCCGAGCGCGCGTTCTCGGCGTTCTGGCGCACGGTGGAGGTGAGCTCTTCCATGCTGCTGGCGGTTTCCTCCAGCGAGGCCGCCTGCTGCTCGGTGCGGGCCGACAGATCCGCGTTGCCGGCGGCGATCTCGCGCGCCGCGGTGTTGATCGAATCGGTGGCTTCCTTGACCTGGCCAATCAGCTCGCCCAGCGCCTTCACCGTGCCGTTGGCGGCCTGCTTCATCGCGTCGAACTGGCCCGAGTAGTTGGCACTGATGGTTTCGGTCAGGTCGCCTTTGGACATCGCGCCCAGCACGCGGTTGACATCGTTCAGGCCGGTATCGGTCACCTGCATCAGGCTGTTCAGGCCTTCGACCATGCGTTTGAACTCGTGCTGGAAGCGGTCAGCGTCACCGCGCGCGCTGAAGTCGCCGGCGTTGGCAGCACCGACCAGGCGCTGGATCTCGGCGTTTATCGCGCTGATGTTTGACTTGGTGGTGCGCATCGCGGCCGTGGTGCGCTTCTTTTCACCCGGCAGGTCAGGCATGTCGGCGCTGAGGTCGCCGTTGCCGTAGCGGCCCATCAGCTCGACCGCCTGGGTGTTGGTCTGGATATGTGCATCGACCAGCTCATTGACGCCCTCGGCCAGCTTGCGGTACTCGCCCTGGAAGGCCGTTCCGTCGATGCGATGGCTGATGAGCCCGGCCGCGTGCTGATCGGACATCTCGGTCTGCGCAGCGGCGAAGCGGCCGACGGCCTTGCTGACCGATTCCATTGCATTGGCGATCTGGCGCAGTTCGTCATTCGACGACACCGCGACGCGGTCGCGGAACACGCCGCGGGCCAGATCATTGGCGGCAGCGCCGATCTCGCGCACCGCACGGCCGACGCTCTGGGTGAAGCCGACGAACAGATAGCCGGCGATCAACAATGCCAGCACGATGCCGCCGATGACCAGGGTGCGTTCGTTGGCTGCGGCTGCCAGGCGCGACTCGATGCGTGCTTTCAGCTTCGGCTCCACCAGCCCCAGCATCGCGTAGACCGAGTTGTCCGCCGCCTGGCCGAGTGCCAGCAGTTCAGAGGCCTCCATCTGGATTTCCTCGGCATCCAGCAGGCCGGTCTTCATGCCGTCGCGCAGGGCAGCAAAGGCGGTTTCCACTCCAGACAGGCTGGTGCGCACATCCTCGTATTCGGCGTCCAGGTTGGCGACGACGGTCGCCAGGGTTTCCAGGGCTGTAGCGATCTCGCGGTCCGAGCTGGTGAGGTCGATGCGGTCGTCAACCCATACAGCGCCGCCATCGATCACCAGGTTTCCGAGCGCCTGGATGCGCAGCGACCGATCCAGCAGTGCAGGGGCATGCTCGGTGACGACTTCGCCCATCAGCAGGGTGGCCGGGTCGTTGTCCAGGTAGAGGTCGCTGGCCATGTGCAGCGCCGTCAGGAAGGTGCGTGCCTTGCCGAGGGCGGCCATGTCGCGCTGCATGACGACGTTGACGTCGTCGGAGGGCTGCTGGGCGTCGTCGAGTGCTGTTTTGAGCTCGGCGGAAGACCGCTCCAGGCGTTCGTCCGGCGGCAATGCCGCGCTCAACCCCAACAGCGCGGTGGCCTCCACATTGAGCTTGGCGAGGACAGTGGCTTTCTCGGCTTCGGCGCCGGCATCGCCGCCGAGCGCGCGCCGCGACAGCGTCGCATGCAGGGACAGGTCCCGCATCAGCGCAATCGAGTCAACAAACAAGGCTTCGCCAGCCGCCATTTTCTGCAGGTGAGCGATGTCCGTATTGGTCTGGCGCACCAGCACCACCGCCAGCACCAGCGACACGGCCACGAAGGCGGCAGCGATCAGAACCAACTTTGAATTGAGCTTCAGCCGGTCCATCAGGCGGGTGGCGGGCGCGGCGGCGGAGGTCAGCAGTTGGAGTGGCGTCATGGACGTGCTCGCAGTCGGGGAGGCGTTGCGACGGGCGGATACCCGGCGTGGAGTTCGCCGATCGGGCTGCAAGCGACGTGCCGGTGGCGGCGCCAAACTGTCGACATCCCGACGGTGGCGCTGCGGTACGCGGTTTGCACTTTGGACGCTGTTCGCAGTTTCGCGAGCGCCGCGGTTCACCCGCACCTCAGCCGCCCCAGTCCGATGAACGGAGACGCCCATGCGCCACATTGAATTCTCACCCTTGGTCCGCTCCCTGCTGCTTGCCTTGCCGCTGGCGACCTTGATCGGGATAGCCAGCCCGGCGCTGGCGACCGCCGGCCCGCCGACGCCGCTGAAGACCGATCCACCCAACTACCCCGCAGACGCCGCTCGCCGCGGCACCGAAGGCTATGTCGAACTCGAATTCGTGGTCGGTGTCGACGGTAAAGTCAGTGGCATCAATGTGCTGAAGGCCGAGCCGCCGCGTTTGTTCGAACGCGAGGCTCTTACCGCCGTGCGCCGCTGGACCTTCAACCCGGCGACCGAGAACGGTGCGCCGGTCGAAGCGCGGATGAAGCGGCGGATCGATTTCAAGCTTTGAGTGAGGCCAGGGCGGGCAGACCCCGACCCTTGATCGACCCGCTGCATTGGCCACTTGCGCTGCTGCCGAGTCTGCCGGCAGCGGCGTCGCGTGCGTGAATCCGCCGCGCTGATATCGCGCTGGAGCGTTCGCGCGATCGGGCCGATCTGCAGGCTCAGGGCTGGCCAGGCGGCGGCAATCGACCTGTGGCTCCGCTTGCCGCGCCGCGGCAGGTCTCCAACGCCGCCGTAAGGGCGCGCAACAGTCCGCCCGGTGTGCGGTTCAACACGGGTCTGTGCAAGCCAAGTCCAGATTGAAGGCGCCTGCGTGTGTAGCGCTGCCGCCTCGATCCGCTGCGAGAGCTTCGAGCGACGGCGGGACCCGCCGAGTTCGAGTGTCGGAACTTGCGCCGCGCCTACAGCTTGAACTGTGCGACGCGCTGCGCCAGCCGCTCGGCCTGTTTTTCCATTGTCCGTGCGGCGGCGGTGGCTTCTTCGACCAGGGCGGCGTTCTGCTGGGTGGCCTCGTCCATATGGGTGACCGTGGCGCTGACCTGCTCGATCCCGGCGCTCTGCTCGGCTGAGGCAGCACTGATCTCGCTCATGATGTCGGTGACGCGTTTCACCGAGGCCAGTATCTCGGCCATGGTGGTGCCGGCGGAGTCGACCAGTCGTGAGCCGCTGCCGACTTTGGCGACGGTGGCGGAGATCAGGTTCTTGATTTCTTTCGCCGCCCCGGCCGACCGTTGCGCCAGTGAACGGACCTCCGAGGCCACCACCGCGAAGCCGCGCCCCTGTTCACCGGCGCGGGCGGCCTCGACCGCAGCGTTGAGCGCAAGGATATTGGTCTGGAAGGCGATCCCGTCGATCACGCTGATGATGTCTTCGATCTTGCGCGACTGCGCATTGATCTCGCCCATGGTGGCGATCACCTGGGTGACCACCGCGCCGCCGCGCTCGGCGACGCCGGCCGCGCCGATGGCGAGCTGGTTGGCTGAGCGGGCGTTCTCGGCGTTGCCGCGCACGGTCGAGGTGAGTTCTTCCATGCTGGCGGCGGTTTCCTCCAGCGAGGCGGCCTGCTGCTCGGTGCGCGAGGACAAGTCGGCGTTGCCGGCGGCGATTTCGCCGGCAGCGGTATTGATCGCATCGACGCTGCGGCGCACTTCGCCAAGGATCTCGGCCAAGGCGTCGGCGCTGCGGTTGCCGTCGGCGCTCATGCGGCCGAACACCCCGGCGTGTCGCGCCGTGATGCGTTCGCGCAGATCGCCCTCTGCCAGCTTGGCCAGCATCCGCTGCACATCCTCGATGGCTGCCGACAGGGTGGCGATCAAGCCGTTGAAGCGTTCGCCGAGCTGGCGCAGAAAGCCCTCGCTGTGGCCGGTGTCAATGCGGCGGTCAAGTTCACCGCGTTCGGCGGCGGCAATGGCGTCGGACAGCGCTCGCTCAAGCTCCACTTCATCGGTGCGGTCGCGCCACTCGGTGACGGTGGCGATACGGCGCCCGGCCTCATCGAAGACCGGCGCACGGGTTTGCGCGAACACCAGCCCACCGATTTCCAGCTCGCGGCTGCCGTCGCTGAAGCTGGCGGGGGGCGCCAGCGCGGAGCAGGCCGTCCCGACCAGCTCCTGCGGCGGCGGCGCGCCGAGCGCCGCTTGCAGGGCGCTGGCGTGCCTGTCGATCAAAGTGCGCATGGCGAGGTTGGCGTAGACGATACGTTCATCGGCATCGCAGATCAGCATCGCCACGCCGGCACTGTCGAGCGCAATGCGAACGCGCTGGTTTTCGCGTGCGAGCGCACGCTCGCCCTCGATCCGGGTCTTGAGGTCGCCTTGCATCTGCCGCAGCGCCGCGCCCATCTGCCCCACCTCATCATCACGGCCGACCGGCACCGGGTAGTCGAGCTTGCCGGCAGCCACGGCGCGTACCGCCGTCACCAGCGCCCGCAGCGGCCGGCCAACCAGGGCGCGTTGGATCAGCCAGACCGCAGCCACTACCACCAGCACGCTCAGCAGGCCGATCAACAGGATGCGATTGCGCACGGCGCTGACGCTCTGCATCACCACATCGACCGGGGCGGAGACCTGCAGGATGAACACATCGGCGCCGCCGCCCACCTTGAAAGGCATGAACAGCTGGAAGGCGCGACCGCCGACGGCCGCGTCATCGCGCTCGAAACGCAGGATCTCACCCGCAGCCAGACGCGGCAGCGCGGCCTGCAGTTCGGGGTCAGGCAAAGGCTGCGCCAGCAGCTCGGTCTCCGGTGCTGCCATCACCATGCCGGAGGGCGACAGCAGGCGCAGCACGCCGCTCTCGAAGGGTCGCACCGCGCCCAGCGTGCGCTGCATGTCATTCAGGCTGATGTCGGCGCCGGCAACGCCGCGCACCTCACCGTCGATGATCACCGGCATCATCAGGCTGGTCATCAGGATTTCGTGTCCAAACACCTTGTAGAGGTAGGGCTCGAACATCATTTCGGCGCCGCGCTCGCGCGCGGCGACGTAATAGTCCTCCGTGGTGAGGTCGGTATCGTTTTCGACTCCGAGGGTGTTCTCCAGCGCCACCGCGCCGGCCTCGTCGCGCACCCAGTAGATCGAGAAGCGGCCGGTATCCGACGAGGCGAGATCGCCACGCCCTGCATGTTCGGTGTCGCGGGCGTCGAAGCCCTCGCGCTCGAACTCGATCCAGTAGCCGAGGCTGCGGCGGTCGGACAGCGCGAACTGGCGCACCACCTGGAGCATCCGCCCGCGGTCAGGTTCAGCGGTTCCCATCTCGGCCACGGTAGCGGCGGCCAGAGCACGGCTGAAGGCCAGCGGCGTTTCCGCCAGCCGCTGCACGTGGCCGGCCTGGGCTTCCGCGATGGCCTGGAGTTCGCGCTGCGCGGCGCGGGTCTGTTCGAGTGCGGCCTTGCTCTGGATCAACCACGTGGCCAAGGCGAAACTCAGCGCCGCGAGAAGGCCCAGAATCAGAGTGCTGCGAGCCTGGATGCTCTTGAACATTGCTTCGACTCCGCAGCGTGGGATGCGCCGGCCGGCGCTGGATCAAGCCGTTGCGGCAACGAGGCTGAGTGCTTCGGCTTTCAGCATTTCGTCAATATCGAGCAGCAGCACCATGCGTTCGGTGGCCATGCCGATGCCGGTCAGAAAGCGCGCGTCGACGCCCTTGCCGAACTCCGGCGGGGCCTTGATCTGGTCCTGGGTGAAAGGGGTGACGTCGGACACGCTGTCAACCACGATGCCGACCACCGTGGTGGCCATGTTGAGCACGATCATCACGGTAAAGGCGTCGTACTCGGCGGCGAGGCGGAACTTCAGCCGCATGTCGACCACCGGCACCACGGCGCCGCGCAGATTGATGACGCCCTTGATGTAGTCGGGCGTGTCAGGAATGCGGGTGACGTTTTCGTAGCCGCGGATCTCCTGCACTTTCAGGATGTCGACGCCGAACTCCTGGCTGCCGAGGCGGAAGGTCAGGAACTCCTGCTGCACCACGTTGGCCGCATCGGCGGCGCGGGCAGAGGCGGAACGCTTGGGGCCGGACAGGGCGAAAGACATGGAGGCTCCGCGGTAGGGCGATGATGGCGCTGATCAAGCAAGCGGTGTGCCGGGCACAGCGCCGGACAAGCGCCGCGATAGGAGGGCACGCGTGCCGGGCTGGAGCTTTCGGCTGGTCCACACTTTGCAGCAGACTGCGCTGCCGCCGGCACGCCCAGCCGAGTGATGAGGTTTGATCCGATTGAACAGCGGCAAGCCAGACAGGCCGAGCCCGGAGAGTGCTCCAGCAGCCCATGCGCCCAAGCGCCGGCGCAGCCTGGGGCGGTTGTTGGCGAGCCGTGTGCTGGCCTTCGGATTGGTGACCTTGCTGCTGCTCACCGGGCTGCTGCTGTGGTGGGAATACGGGCGCGAGAACGCCTCGATCGATGCCCACGCGAAGGAGATTTCTGCGGCCTACTCCGACAGCATTGCCTTGAGTCTATGGGCGCTGGACGTGGCGCAGGCGCAGCTGCAGATCGATGGCATCGCGCGTCAGAGTGGAGTGGCGTGGGTCAGCGTGCTTGAACTGCCGGAGGCCGAAGCGAGCACGCCTTGGGTACAGGCAGGTCGGGTTGATCATCGCCCGGTACTCAGCGTCGAGTTTCCGCTGCGGCCGCCCGCAATCGCGCGGGTCGGCGACCCCACCGAAGACCTGGGCGTATTGCGGGTAGGCTTCGATCTCGAAGCGCGCGATGCACGGCTGCTGCAGCGTGCACTGCAGAATGTTCTGGTGCAGGCGGCTTTGCTGCTGATCGTCTGCGTGCTGCTGCTGTGGCTGGTGCAGCGGCTGGTGATCCGCGACCTGCGTCAGCTGGCCGCGCGCGCCAGTGGTTACTCGCCTGGCGCAGTCGATGTCTCGTTTGCCGTGCGCGATGTCGCCAAAGCCCAAGGCGATGAGATCGACGCGGTGATCGGCGCCCTCGAAAGCATGCGCTCGGGCCTGGCCGACAGTTACCGCGCACTGCAGTCTGGCAACGAAGCTTTGCAGCGCGACGTGCTGGCGCGCGAGCAGGCCGAGGCGCAGGCGCGGTTTTTGGCGCGCCACGATGCGCTGTCCGGGTTGCCCAATCGGCTGGCCTTTCTGGAGGCGCTGGATACGGCGCTGGGTGCCGGCTCAGCGTCGCCAGCGGGCGCGGGCTGGGTCGCGTTCATCGACATCGATCGATTCAAGCGGGTCAACGATGCGCTGGGCCATCGCTTCGGCGATGCCCTGCTGCGCGAGGCGGTGAGCCGGTTGCGCGCAAGTGCCGATGGTGACGTTCCGCTGGCGCGGCTGGGCGGCGATCGGTTCGGGCTGCTGGTGTGCGCCGAGCAGGCCTCGCCGGTGTCGATCGGTGCGTGCCTTGATCGCCTGCAGGCTGCGTTCGCGGCGCCCCTGAGCGTGCAGGCGCAGGTGGTGCGACTGAGCATCAGCATCGGCGCGGTGCAGTATCCCGCGCAGGCCGAAGCGTCCGACAGCCTTATTCGACTCGGCGAGGCGGCGCTGGCGCTGGCCAAGGCTGAAGGCGGCCGCTGCTGGCGCCTCTACAGCGACGAGATCTGCAACAGCACCGAGCGCCGCCACCGGCTGCAGGCTGACCTGCGGCGTGCGTTGGACGACGCCTCGCTCAGCCTGGTCTATCAGCCGATTTTTGACAGTGAGGGCCGCTTGCGGTCCGCCGAGGCGCTGGTGCGCTGGCAGCATCCGGAGTTCGGGCCGGTGCCGCCGCAGGAGTTCGTTGCCTTGAGCGAATCGATCGGTCTGATCGGTGAGCTGGGCCAGCTGGTGCTGGACATGGCCTTGGCACAAGTCGCCCGCTGGCGGGACGCAGGGCTGTGGCCGGACGACGCATCCATGGCGGTGAATGTCAGCGCCGGTCAGCTGGTGCTGGCCGAGTTCGAAGGCGTGGTGCTGGCAAGCCTGGCGCGGCACGGCGTGCCGCCGCAGCAGCTCAGTCTGGAGATCACAGAGAGTGTGCTGATGGGCGATCTCGACGGCTGCTCGGCGATGTTCGCGCGGCTGCGCGATGCCGGCGTGCGCAGCCTGATCGATGACTTCGGCACCGGCTTTTCATCGCTGTCCTACCTCGGCCGTTTGCCGGTCGCTGGCCTGAAGATCGATCGCAGCTTCGTCGCGGCGATGGGCACCCCGGCCGGTGGCGACGCGGTGATCGGTTCGGTCATCGACATCGCCCGCCACTTCGGCCTGCAGGTCACCGCCGAAGGCGTGGAGACGCAGCCCCAGTACGAGCACTTGCGACTGTTGGGCTGCGACCGTTTCCAGGGCTTTCTGTTGGCACGGCCGGAAACCGCCGAACGTCTCGGTGCCCGGCTGGCGCAGCATGATGCGAGCTCGATTGCCTGACAGGCCCGGATATCGTCAGGCCCGTGAACCCTGCGTACGGCCCAGGCTCGCCTGGAGATTGCGCGCGCAGCGACGCCGGTGTTTGCAGTGGTTGAGTGGCGCCGCCGACGGATTGGCGTCCGCGCAGCTGCCGGCCGCTGTGCCGCCGGAAACCCATCGCAGCCTGCGGGTCAGCGCCGGTGAAAGCGCGGATGACCGCCGCTAGAGTTTTGCCGTCGAACTGCAGGCTGCGGCGCTGACTGCCGCGGGTGCGCCCAGCACCCTTGTGCCGCTGATCGGCAGGAACCAGCGCCGGATCCAGCGCTCGCTGATCAACCGCAGCCTGGACGTCGGCGTGCTGCCCTCGCTGGGGTGTGACCGCCGCCGGCTGGCGCATGCCGCGTTCCCGCTGCGCCGCGGCCTGTTGGGTGTGCGCCTGCTGCGGGTGCCTGCGGGTGAGGCTGGTCCGTTCGCCCGGATGGAAGTTTCAAGCCGGCTGAAAAAGGCTGCGCATGGGCGTCGGAGCCGACTGGCCCGAACGCCGATGCAGCTGTTCGACGTGCAGAAACTGCAGCCACTGCGCGGCGAGTTCCGCCTGCCGGCGAGTCCTTGAGCTTCGGCTCCAGCCCAAGGCCCGCGTCACGCCCGGTGGCTGGCGGCATCAACCGTGCGCCAGTCCCATCAAGCTCAGCTTGAAAAGACGCACACGCAGACGGAGCCCGGACTGCAGGACTCGAGTCGCGTCTTGAACGATTCCCCATTCCCGATTTTCCACTCCCAGCCCTCAAAGCCTGAAGCGCGACACGTTGGCCGCCAGCTTGCCCGCCTGTTCCTCCAGCGCGTGCGCTGAAGCCGAGGCCTCTTCGACCAGGGCGGCGTTCTGCTGGGTCGCCTCGTCCATGTGGGTGATGGTGGCGCTGACCTGCTCGATGCCGCTGGACTGCTCGGCCGAGGCCGCGCTGATCTCGCCCATGATGTCGGTGACGCGCTTCACCGAAGCCAGAATCTCGGCCATCGTGCTGCCGGCGGAGTCGACCAGTTTGCTGCCGCTCTCGACCTTCGCCACGGTGTTCGAGATCAGGCTCTTGATCTCACGCGCGGCGCTGGCCGAACGTTGCGCAAGTGAACGGACTTCACTGGCGACCACGGCGAAACCGCGGCCCTGTTCGCCGGCGCGGGCCGCCTCGACCGCAGCGTTCAGCGCCAGAATATTGGTCTGGAAGGCGATGCCATCGATCACGCCGATGATGTCTTCGATCTTGCGCGACTGCGCGTTGATCTCGCCCATGGTCGAGACCACCCGGGTCACCACACTGCCGCCGCGCTCGGCGACATCGGCAGCACCGATTGCGAGCTGATTGGCCGAGCGTGCGTTCTCGGCGTTGCCGCGCACGGTCGAGGTGAGTTCTTCCATGCTGGCCGCGGTTTCCTCCAGCGAGGCCGCCTGCTGCTCGGTGCGCGCCGACAGGTCGGCATTGCCGGCAGCGATCTCGGCGGCGGCGGAGCGCACGGTGCCGGAGGAGTCGGCAATCGCGCCGATGATCGAGCGCAACTGGTCGACCATCTTGTTGGCATCGTCGCGAATGCGCGCGAACACGCCTTCGGCCTTGCCCTGCATGCGCTGGGTCAGGTCGCCCTGGGCCAGGCCCTGCAGCAGGCGCGACACCGATGCCAGCTGGGTGTCGCTGGTTTCCATCAGGGTGTTCAGGCCCTGCACCATCGCGTGGAAATCGTGCTCGAAGCGACTGGCATCGCCGCGCACCGAGAAATCGCCGCGCGCGGCGGCCGAGGCCAGCTCGCGGATCGAGGCATTGATTTCGCCCAAGCGCCGCTTGACCGTGTCCATCGCCTCGGAGATCTGTGCCTGGCGGCCGGGCAGGCGGTCCATGTCGGGCTTGAGATCGCCCTGCGTGTAGTGATGCATCACCTCGGCCATGCGCATCTGCACGCGTACGTGGCCGTCGACCACGCCGTTGACCTCCTCGACCATGCGCGCGAAGTCGCCGGCGAAGCGGCTGCCGTCGATGCGCTCATCCAGCATGCCGGCGGCATGCTGATCGGCCAGCACGCGCTGGGCATCGCGCACGCTGTTGATCTGGGTCTGCATGTCGCCCATGGCGCGCAGCAGGCGCCCGGCCTCGTCGCGATTGCTGGCCTCGATCCGCTGATCGAAGCGGCCGCGGGCCACACCTTCGGCGACCCGTGTGGCCTGTTCGAGCGGCTTGGTGATCGAGCGGGTAATGGTCCAGCCGAACATTGCGGCCAGGACCACCACGACACCGAGCCCAATGCCGAGCTGGGTCAGGGTGGCGGCGAATTCGGCCTCGGAGGCGCTGACCTGCACAGCCAGCTGGCTGCCGCGCTCGTCGATCAGCTTCTTGATCTCTTCCATCAACGCACGCCGCGCCGGTCGGGCGACATCGCTCGACAGCGCACGCGCGGTATCGAAGTCATCGGCATCGATGGCGGTCGCCATCTGGACGCCCGCTGCGAAGTAGGTTTCGCCGCCCGTGCGCATGCCTTCGAACAGGGCGCGCTCGGCGTCGGACGCGATCAGCGCCGAATAGTTGGCGGTGGCGGTATCGAAGTCGCCGCGCAGCCCGGTCACGCGTTGACGGTAGTCGGCCAGCTCGGCCGCCTGGCCCTGGTAGCCGAGCTGAGCCACTTCGAATGTGCGGTATTCGCCGAGGATGCCGCGCAGCTCAAGCAGGTAGCGCTACGCCGGCATCGATTCGGTGGTGATGTTGCGCACCAGGGCCTGGCTGTTGCGCAGCTCGTACATCGCGAACAGGCCGAGGATAAGCGCCAGCAGGGTGATGGCGGTGAAAGCCAGGCCGAGTTTGCGGCCGATTTGCAGATCTCTGAACCATTGCATTTTGGAGCTCCTGAAGACGGGGGCAAGCGACGGCGAAGCCGCCGGCTCAGTAGCTCAGCTGGATGCGGAACTGGAACAGCGAGGGGTCGTCGCTGATGCCGCGTCGCGTGCTGCGCACATTGATGTGATTGGCCATCAGCCGAACATTCGGATGCACGTACCAGGTGGCACCGAGCGCCCAGTCGCGCTGCTGGCCGCCCAGCACCGGGCCGTCGTCGAGATCGATCCGGCTGTAGCGCACAAACAGTTCCCATGGCCGCTCGTTCTCGCCGGCCTTGGGCGCGCCGACCACGCCGTTCTTGTAGCTGCGCGCGTGTCCGCTCGGCGACCAGCTCGCCAGCACATAGCTCGCGTCGGAATTGAAGTCAGGCAGGATTTCGCGGCTGCTGCGGCCAACCACATGCTCGGCCTGCAGTGACCATGGGCCATGCAGCACCAGGGCTTCGGCCGCAACGCGCAGGTTCTGGTCCACGTCGACAAACACGCCAGTGTCGACCAGCGAGCGCGTGGCGATACCGGCCTCCGGACGGGTCGAGAAACGCGCGCTGTCGTTGCGCGGGTTGTCCAGCGCCAGCGAGCCGCCCAGATGCAGCAGGCCCTCGTCCCAGCGCTTGGCCACGCGGCTGTAGCGGGTTGCGAGGCCCACGCCTTCGAGCAGGCCGTCCAGACGCTTGCCGAACACCGACACGTTGAAGCTGTAGTCCGCGCCGACCTGACCGAAATCGGCGCCGATCCGGCGGCTGATCGCATAGGCGGTCGCCAGCGATTGCTCCATCAGCGGGGTCTGCCTCTCGTTGATGACGTCATCCAGCAGAAAAGGATGCTTGAACTGGCCGAAGCGCAGGCTGCGGCCGTTCTGCAGGAATACCTGCAGGCTCAGTTCGGGCGCTGTGCGGTTCTCGACATCGTGCTCGGCGCGCACCTGCCAGCGTTCGCCGCCGCGCAGGGTCAAACCCAACCGCGCGCGGCGAAAATCTGTTTTGTCGGGGAGCGGTCGGCTGTCTTCGTCCACGCGCAGCCAGTCGTAGTTGGCGCTCAAGGTCGGGCTGAGCTGCCAGTCCGAGGGCAGCAGGCTTTGGGCGGAGACAGGGGAGACAGACAGCAGGCTGCTGACAGCCAGCAGCAGGGCAGTGCGGCGACGCTTCATTGGGGGCCTGGGGAATTCGTAGGTGACGATCCACCCATGCAAGTGCTAAGCCGTGCTCACAAGAAAATGTAGTGATATTTCTGTGACGAATCTCAAATTTCTCGATGAAAGGTGATAGATGGTCAATGGTCTCGGGTGGCGACGCTGCGGTGGGGCTGCAGACGCGATTCAGAGCGGCGGAACGCCCTCGCCTTGAGCTGAGTCGGTGCGCATCGAGCCGGAGCGAACGCACAGAAACAACGACGGCCGCTCGCGCGGCCGTCTGTTTGAAGAGATCAGTGAGTTCGACCCTGCGAAGAGACTCCGCGTCCGCGCGCCTACAGCCGGAAGCGACGCACCGACTGTTTCAGCTGGGTGGCCTGGTCTTCCAGCGCGCGTGCAGCAGCGGTGGCTTCCTCGACCAGGGCGGCGTTCTGCTGGGTGCCCTCATCGAGCTGCACCACCGTGGTGTTCACTTGCTCGATGCCTTCACTCTGTTCGGCGGCCGAGGTCGAGATTTCCGCCATCAGATCGCTGACGCGGCGCACCGAGCTCAGCACTTCCTTCATGGTGCCGCCCGCGCTTTGCGCCAACGCCGCGCCGGCGCGGGACTTCTGCACCGACTCGCCGATCAGCGTCTTGATCTCACGCGCGGCGGTCGCCGAACGCTGGGCCAAGGCGCGCACTTCCGAGGCGACCACCGCAAAACCGCGGCCCTGCTCGCCGGCGCGGGCGGCTTCGACGGCCGCGTTCAGCGCCAGGATATTGGTCTGGAAGGCGATGCCATCGATGGTGCTGATGATGTCCTCGATGCGCCGACCCTGGGCATCGATTTCGCCCATGGTGGTGACCAGGCGCTCCACCGCATGGCCGCCGGTGTCGGCGGTGCTGCTGGCGGTCTGCGCCAGTCGATTGGCCTGCTGCGCATTCTCGGCAGTGCCGCGCACGGTGGAGGTCAGTTCCTCCATGCTGGCGGCGGTTTCCTCCAGCGAGGCCGCCTGTTGCTCGGTGCGCACCGACAGATCCTGATTGCCGGACGAAATCTCGCCGGCGGCGGTGGTGATGGTGTCGACCGATTGCTGGATGTCGCGCACGATCTCGGCCAGCTGCGCCACCGTGCTGTTGGTGGCCTGCTTCATCTCGTCGAACAGGCCCTGCAGCGGCACCTCGATGCGCTTGCTCAAGTCGCCATCGGCCAGCGCCAGCAGCACCGTGCGCACGGCTTGCAGGCTGCCGGCGGTACTGTCCATCAGCGAGTCGATCGATTCGGCCACGTTACGCACAAAGCCCGATTTGCCTTCCAGCGGAATGCGCTGGCTGAAGTCGCCGCGTGCGGCAGCAGCCACAACTGCAGCGACGTTGTCCTCGATCAGGATCTCGGCAGTGCGGTCGCGCCATTCAGTGACCGTACCGACCCGGCTGCCGTCGGTTGCGAACACCGGCGTGACCACCAGATCGAGCTTGCGTCCGCCAAGATCCAGGCGGGTGCGATAGGTCTGCTTGAGCGCGTCCAGCATGCGTCGCTGGTGGCTCGGATCCTTGTGGAAAATGTCGATATTCGAGCCGACCACTTCGCTGGCGCGGAACTGCGGAAGCACCTTGCGGATATCTGACTCGGCGGCGTCGAACATGCGTCGCAGGGCGGCATTGGTGTAGATGATCGTGTAGTCCGCATTGGCCAGCATGGTGTTGGTGTCAGCGGTTTCCAGCGCAGCGACGATGCGCGCGGTTTCGGCCGCTTTGATCTGCTGCTCCTGCACTTCAAATCCCAGCCGCACCTGCATCGACTGCAGCCCCAGCATCACCCTGCCGATGCTGTCGTTGCGGTCGAGCGGCAGCCGGCTGTCGTAATGGCCGGAGCCGATGCGGCGGAAGGCGGCGGCAGCCTGATGCAAGCGCCCGCTGATGTCTTCACCCAGCCACCAGGCCGAATAGAGGGCAAACACCCCGGCCGTACCCAGCAGCCACCAGCGCAGCGGGCTGGAGTCCAGCAGGATCAGGGCCAGCCCGAAAGCGATCACCCCCGCCGCAGACAGGTACAACCGGCTGCGCAGGTTCAACAGCCACAGCGGATTGAGTCGGTGCAGTGCGCTGGAGCGATCAACTGCGCCAAAGCGCAGCCGCAAACCCCCTGCAGTGCCGGTGCGCATGCTGGCGTAGACGCGTTCGGCCTCATTGATCTGGGCGCGGGTGGGCTTCTTGCGCACCGACATGTAGCCGGTGACGGTTTCGCCATCGAACAGCGGCGTGGCGTGCGCTTCAACCCAGTAGTGGTCGCCGTTCTTGCAGCGGTTCTTGACCATGCCGACCCAGGGCCGACCGGCCTTCAGGGTGTCCCAGAAGTCCTTGTAGGCGGCTTCGGGCATGTCCGGGTGACGCACGATGTTGTGCGGCTGACCGATGAGCTCGGCTTCGGTGAAGCCGCTGATGCGCACGAAACTGCGGTTGACCGAGGCGATCTTGCCCTTGGTGTCCGTGTGCGAAACGATGATCTCGCCCTCGGCGAGTTCGATCTCTTTGCCGGTAACCGGAAGATTGCTGCGCATGCGGGAGCCCTCCGAGTGTGGAGGTCCGCCCTCCAGAAGGTCACTGTGACGACTCAGTGACGGATCATGCAGTCAAGGCAATTCCCGTGCCTCTTGTTCACGCTCGCAACGACCGCCGGATGGCTTCACTCAAGCTGCGTCGGTCAAGGCCATATCACGGCCCAGCATCAGGTGCTCGATATCCAGCAGCAGCAGCATGCGCTCGCCAACGGTGGCCACGCCGCGCAGGTAGCGCGTATCGACCGAGCCGCCGAGGTCGGGTGAGGACTTGATCTCCTCGCTCTGCAGACGCACCACATCCGACACGCTGTCGACCACCATGCCGACCACGCGGGTGCCGAGGTTCAGGATGATCATCACCGTCAGTTCGTTGTACTCGGCCTGGCCGAGTTGGAACTTCAGGCGCAGATCGACGATCGGCACGATCACGCCGCGCAGGTTGATCACGCCCTTGATGAAGCTGGGCGAATCCGGCAGCCGGGTGACGTTCTCGTAGCCGCGGATCTCCTGCACCTTGAGTATGTCGACGGCGTATTCCTCGTCGCCCAGGCTGAAAGTCAGAAACTCATCGCCGATGCCGGCATGGGCTTCGTGGATGCGGGTGGTGTTGGCGAGTTCATTGCTCATGCCGGGTCTCCGGTGGCAGGGCGTGTTGGGGAGGGCTCAAGCTTCTGCTTTGAGTCGGAAGGCGGCGGCCGCCTCGACCAGATCGCGCGCCTGATCTTCAAGGCTGCGCGCCGAGGCCATGGCTTCTTCGACCAGGGCGGCGTTCTGCTGGGTCATGTCGTCGAGCTGGGTTATGGTCAGGTTGACCTGGGCGATGCCGCTGCTCTGCTCGCCCGAGGCGGCCGAGATTTCGGCGATCAGGTTGGTCACCTGCTGAACCGAGCGCACGATGTCCTGCATGGTGGTGCCGGCCTCGTCAACGAGCTTGGAACCGGCACCAACCTTGTCCATCGAGTTGCCGACCAGCTGCTTGATCTCTTTGGCCGCTTCCGCCGAGCGCTGCGCCAGCGCGCGCACCTCGGTGGCGACCACGGCGAAGCCGCGCCCGGCTTCACCCGCACGAGCGGCCTCCACCGCGGCATTCAGGGCCAGGATATTGGTCTGGAAGGCGATACCGTCGATAGTGCCGATGATGTCGCCGATCTGTTTTGATGCGGTACGAATCTCGCCCATCACGCTGATGACCTGGCCGACCACTTGGCCGCCCTGCACCGCGACACCGGCGGCGCCGGCTGACAGCTCATTGGCTTTGCGCGCGCTCTCTGCGTTCTGCTGCACGGTGGCGGTGAGTTCTTCCATCGAGGAGGCGGTCTGCTCCAGCGAGGCGGCCTGCTGCTCGGTGCGAGTCGATAGATCGACGTTGCCGGCGGCGATCTCGCCCGCGGCGGTGTTGATGCTGTCGGCAGCCGACTGGATCTGGCCGATGATCTCGCGCAGGCGGTCGACCGTGGCATTGGTGTCGGCCTTCATCTCGTCGAACACGCCGCTCATCGAGGCCTCGATGCTGCGGCTCAGGTCCCCGTGCGCCAGTGCGCCGAGCACGCCGCGAATCTCGCGGATGCCCTCATTGACCTTGTCGAGCAGGGTGTTGAGGTTATCGGCGAACAGTCGGTAGAAGCCGCTGCGGCCAGCCGCCTGCATGCGCTTGCTCAAGTCACCGCTGGAGGCCGCGCCGACCACATCGGCGATCTCCTGCTGGATCTGCGCTTCGGTGGTCCGATCCAGCCATTCGGCGACAAAACCCAAAGTGACGCCAGCCTCGTCGCGCACCGGCGACACATTCAGATCGAACACGGCCTCGCCGTACACGAGTTCGAACTTCTCCGGTGCAGTGAGCGCGGCCAGGCGTTGATCGAGATCGTTGCTGGCGTCGGAGAACAGGCCGAGGCGCTGGCCGAGCAGTGCGTCAGCATCGAAGTCGGGCGCGCGCTGGCGGATCTCCGTACTGCGCGCACCCAGCACCCGCGTCGCCATCGGGTTGACGTAGATGATGTGGCCGCCGCTGTCGGTCAGCAGTGCACCGACGCTGGCCTGATCGAGCGCCAAGCGGATGCGCAGATTCTGCTGCGCGATCGTGCGCTCGGCCTGCATGCGGCCCCTGATCTCCGCGCTCATGCGGGTCATCGCTGCGTACAGCCGGCCCACCTCGTCCTCGCGTCGCGTGTTGAGTGCGACATCGAGCTTGCCTTGGGCCACGCTCTCGACCACGCGCACAGCCTCACCCAGCGGCCCGGTGACCAATCGCCTGGCGATCCAGCGCAGGCCGAACAACAGAAACGCCAGCGCGAACACCGACAGCACCGCCATGGTGCCGAGCAGGCCGACCGCTGAGCTGATCGCCGCGTTGCGTGATTCCAGCGCGACCAGGCGCCAGCCCCAGGGGGCGAAGTCCCGGGTGCGCGCAACCATGGTCTGCACTTCGCCGGTACGCGATTTCAGTTCGACCTCAAGCTCGTCATCGCCGCTTTTCATCAGCTGTTCGAGGGCTGCGCGCAAGCTCGGATCTTCGAGTTCCTCGATCTTCTTGCCTTCGTGCTCCGGGTGCACTTCCAGGCGGCCGTCGGCAGTGTTGATCGCGATGAAATAGCCGTCGCTGCCCAGCTCGGCCTCGCGCAACGAGCTGCGCAGCCCGACCAGGGTCTCGCCGTAGGGCAGACCGATGAAGAACACGCCCAGCACTTCGCCATCCAGATTGGTGACGGGGCTGTAGTAGGTCATGTAGTCCTTGCCGAACAGGCTGGCTCGACCGATGAAGTCCTGTGCTTCAAACAGCCCTTTGTAGGCGGGGTGCGCCCGGTTCAGCGCGGTACCGACCGCGCGCAGATTGTTGTCGTCGCGCAGCGAGGTGGTGACTCGGATGAAGTCTTCGCCATCGCGCGCGAACACGGTGGCGACGCCGCCGGTGGCCATGGCGAACAGGTCGACCGGATCGTCATTGCCGTTCAGCAGGGTGTCGCCCATGTACAGCGCAGGCGGAGTGAACGTGCCGACTTCGATGCGCTGTTCGGGGTCGGCCACCAGGTCCTGCTCGGGCAGGAAGGCCAGGAAGGTGTCGTACATCCGCCGTGCGGTGTCCTGCAGGCTGCTGTCGTAGGTGCTGAGCAGGCGCTCGCCGACATCCGCGGCAGTGCCGAGTTCATCCTTGGCCTGCCGGGTCAGCGCACTGGAGGCCTGCCAGCCCACCACCAGGGTGGTGCTGCCGAGTACGGCCAGCACGCCCATGGCAACCACGATGGCAAGGCGCAGGCCGAGCGAGCTGCGAATCAACGCGGCGCCGCGGCTGAACAGCCGACCCCGGCGCAGCTGCGACAGCAACGCGGTGGCCACTGGCTGCACCGAGCGGCCCATGCGTGCGCCGAGCGCCCGCGCCTGAGCCGCGGCTGCGGCGATCCTGCCCTGCCACGTCGTCATCGCTGTCTCCCTCCGGTGCTGCGTTGCGCTGAGCTCAGGCCGCCGAAGCAGTGGCCAGCGCGCGAACCAGGCCACCGATGTCGACGATGAGAGCCACTCGGCCATCGCCGAGAATCGTGGCGCCCGACACCGCCGGGATACGCCGGTAGTTGGCTTCGAGATTCTTCACCACCACCTGCTGCTGGCCGAGCAGTTCGTCGACGACCAGGGCGAGCTTGCGGCCCGAACCCTCGACCACCACCACCAGGCTGTTGTCGTCGATGCGGGCATCGCCGAGCCGATAGAACTCCGCCAGGTTGACAAGCGGCAGATAGTCGCCGCGCACCTTCAACACCTTGCCGCTGCCGTGCACGCTGCGGATTTCGTTCAGATCCGGCTGCATCGCTTCGATCACATAGCCGAGCGGCAGCACGAAGGTCTCGCCGCCGACCGCCACCGTCATGCCGTCCAGAATTGCCAGAGTCAGCGGCAGCCGGATGGTGACCCGGGTGCCTTCGCCGGCGTGACTTTCGATATCGATCTCGCCGCCGAGTTCGGAAATGTTCGACTTCACGACATCCATGCCGACGCCGCGGCCGGACACATCGGTGATGGCGTCCGCGGTTGACAGGCCAGGGTGGAAGATCAGCCGCCAGACGTCGGAGTCGGGCATGCCCTCGTGGGCATTCAGGCCGCGCTCCATCGCTTTGCGCAGGATGCGTTCGCGATTGAGGCCGCGACCGTCGTCGGTGATCTCGATGACGATGTGGCCGCCCTGGTGCGAGGCGCTGAGCTCGACCGTGCCGACCGGATCCTTGCCGGCGGCCTCGCGTTCTTCCGGTGTCTCCAGGCCGTGGTCGACCGAGTTGCGGACCAGATGCACCAGCGGGTCGACGATACGTTCGATCACACCCTTGTCGAGTTCGGTACCTTCACCAGTGGTGCGCAGGTTGACCTTTTTGTTCAGCCGCGCTGCCAGATCGCGAACCATCCGCGGGAAGCGCGAGAACACGAATTCAACCGGCAGCATGCGCACGCTCATCACCGCTTCCTGCAGGTCGCGGGTATTGCGATCGAGCAGGGCGAGCCCATTCAGCAGCTTCTCGTGATCGCTGGGATCGAGTGCATGCGACTGCTGGCGCAGCATGGCCTGGGTGATGACCAGCTCGCCGACCAGATTGATCAGCGCATCGACCTTGGAAACGTTGACGCGGATCGAGCTGTCGACTGGATCGGCGGTGGTGCGCTCAGCTTTGGCGGCGCCGGGCTTGGCCAGATCTTTGCGCGCGCCGGGCTGCGGCATCGGGACGATGTCGGCGCTGGGTTGGGTGACGGGGGCGATGGCGGTTGCTGCGGTTGCAGCGGGGGCCGCGGGGGCTGCGGCTGTGGCGGGTGCTGCGATCTCTACCGGGGTGCTCGACGGTGCCGCCCCGACGCTGGTTTCGATTGCACTGATGCTCAGATCGCATTCGTCTTCGACCCAGGCAAAGGCGTCCTCGATCGCGGCCTTCTTGACGCTGGCGGGCAGCTCCAGGGTCCAGCGCAGATACGAGGTGCTCGCCTCCAGCGCGCCGAGTTCAGGCAGCTGGCTGGTGTCGCAGACCGACTTCATCTCGCCGAGCCGATCCAGCTCGCGCAGGATGCGCAGCGGGTCATTGCCGGTAATGAACAGGTTCGCATGTGGAGCAAAGCTGACCCGCCAGCCGGCGGCACGCGCCGCAGCGGCCACGGGCTTCGATGCAGGGGATGCAAGAATCTTGGGCGCCGCCGGCATCCCACCCGGGCCATCGGCCAGCATGGCCGACAGTCGCGCGTTCAACTCTGCGCTGGGGCTGGCGTCATCGGGGTCACCGGTTTCAGCCGCGACCAGCAGCTCGCGCAGGATATCGACCGACGCCAGCAGCGAATCACTGAGTTCGACGCTGATCGCGCGCTTACCACCGCGCACCTGGTCGAGCAGGGTTTCGAGCAGATGGGTGGTGTTGGTGATCGCCGAAAACCCGAAGGTCGCCGCGCCGCCCTTGATCGAATGGGCAGCGCGGAAGATCGTGTTGATTGTGTTGGGATCTTCGCCGGAAGTCTCCAGGCTCAGCAGGCCGGCTTCCATCGCATCAAGGCCTTCCCGACTCTCGGCGAAGAAGACCGCCTGGAACTGCTTCATGTCGATGGGCATGGCGGCCTTACCCCATCACTTTGCGGATGGTGGCGATCAGCTGATCGGGGTCGAACGGCTTGACGATCCAGCCGGTCGCACCCGCGGCCTTGCCTTCCTGCTTTTTGTCCATGCCGGCCTCGGTGGTCAGCATCAGCAGGGGGGTGAATTTGTAGTCGGGCAGCTGCCGCAGGTGGCGGATCAGGGTGATGCCGTCCATGTTCGGCATGTTGACGTCCGCCACCACGCAGGCGAATTTCTGCGTCTTCGCTTTGTCCAGCGCAATCACGCCGTCTTCGGCTTCATCCACCTCCCAGCCGGCAGATCGAAGCGCGAAAGCGACCATTTGCCGCATCGAGGCGGAATCGTCCACAGCCAATATGCGTGTCATCTCGCGTTACTCCGTATGCCTTTCAAAGTGAGGACCAGCCGAACACGGGGCTCAAGCCGGAGATCCGGGCGGCGGCCTTGAGTTCGTCTGAAGGGTTTTCGATTCGGGTTTCAAGCCCGGCAGCGCTGCGCTGCCGGAACAGAGCGGCGAGTACCTGCAGCGAGGCGGCATGCAGACGCCCGACCTGGCTGCCGCCCAAGGTCAGCGCGGGTGCGCTCTGCACCGATGTCTGCAGGCTCTCCTGCAGCGGGCCGGCGGACTCGATACCGAGATCGGCCGGAAGTTCGACTGTGTTCATGGGGTTGCAAGGTCCTCGATCAGATGCTGACGCGTTGCGTTGAGGGCGCCGTGTTGAGACTCAGGCAAGCTGCATGCCGCGATGGTGGTGACGGCTTAACGGCGCTTGGTTCTCGTGGGGAATCGGGATTCGGGATTCGGGATTCGAAGCGTGGCGGGGCCTCGATGAGTGGCGGCGTGGCTTCAAGACGGCGAAGGTCTGTGCGGCGGCGGAAGTGGGCTGCGCGGCGCGTGGCCTTGCAGCCCAGCCATCCCGCGAATCCCGAATCCCGAATCCCCGCTACTTCAAGAACGCCGTCGCATCCAGCAACACACTCATGCCGCCGGAGTGTCGCGCCATGCCGATCAGGGCTTCGCGGGGAAGGGTGGGGATGGAGCTGATCGGATTCTCGATCGCGCGCTCCGACAGCGAAATGACTTCGGCGACCGCGCTGACCAGCAGGCCGACAGTTTCTTCCTGGGTCTCCAGCACAATTACGCGAGAGGCTTCCGTTCGGGGCTCGAGCGCGAGTCCGAGGCAAAGGCCCAAGTCAATCACCGCGATCACCTGACCGCGCAGGTTCATCACCCCAATCACGTGCCGGGCAGCGCCGCGCACCGGCATGATGTCGGGCACGCGCTGCACCTCCTGCACCTTCAACAGTTCCACCGCATAGCTTTGGCCCTGCATCTGGAAGCGCAGCCAGCGGTTGATGCGCTCGGTGGGAACCTGGTTGGTCCGTTCACCCTCCTCGCGGCGCCGGGTCAGGCGGCGCTTGATCGCCTCGCTGCGGCGCACCAGCTGTGGCTTCAGCAGGCCGTGCTGCGGCGGTGTCTGCGCCGGGCCCGGTAGCGGCACCTGGCTCGGTACCGGTACGGGCGTGGGTGCGGGTACGGCAGCTGCGGCGGCGGGTACGGCGACGCGCGCGTCGCGCGCGGCTGCGGAGGCCGCCTCGAAGGCGGCTTCCAGTTCATCGAGTTCATTGGTGCTCGGCCCGCCCTGCAGCGGCGCACGCGCCGGCTCAGCGGCTGGGGCAGCGGCCTGATCGAAAACGCCGGCAGCGCGGGCTTCGGCCTGGGTCTGTTCGAACAGCGTCTCAAGTTCATCCAGCGGATCGCCCAGCGGCGCGGCGAATGCAGCAGGGGCCGCAGTGACGGCGGTTGTGGCTTGGTCGAACACACCGCCGGCGCGGGCTTCGGCCTGGGCCTGTTCGAACACCGCCTCCAGCTCGTCCAGTGGATCGCCCAGTGGCGCGGCGAATGCAGCGGGGGCCGCAGTGACGGCGGTTGTGGCTTGGTCGAACACACCGGCGGCGCGGGCTTCGGCTTGGGCCTGTTCGAACACCGCCTCCAGCTCGTCCAGTGGATCGCCGAGAGGCGCCGCAAACACGCTGGGCGCTGTGGGCGCAGCTTCGGCCGCGGGCGCGTCCACCGCGGTCGGTTGCGCGGGCGCGGCCGGCACGATGGCAGCAGCCGCGGCTGCGAGCGCGGCGGGGGACGCGGGGTTCGAGCCCTCGCCCAGCAGCGCATCGAAGTAATCGTCCAGCGCGGGAGTGCCGCTCATGTTGGCAAGCCTTTGGTATCGGTGGTGGCAGCGACATCGCGCAGATCGGCAGTCAGCAGCCAGTCGGAAAGCCGCATGTAGGCGCTGGCGCCGCGTGCGCCGGCGCCCAGTGATTGCGGAGTCAGCGCCTGGCGGCTGGCTTCGCGCAGGCGGGTGTCGATCGGGATCTCTTCGTCCCACACCGCTTCGCCATGGCGCGAGCGCAGCTCGGCCAGGCTCTCCTGCGCCGAACGGGTGCGTTTGTCGTACAGGGTTGGAACAATCCGTACCGGCACCGGCACGCCGCGCGAGCGCTGCACCATCGCGGCGGTGCGCAGCATCGCGTTCAGCCCGTGCAGGGCCAGCGGCTCGGTCTGGGTCGGAATGATCAGCGCATCGGCGGCGGCGAGTGCGGCCACCATCAGCACGCCGAGAGTGGGCGGGCAGTCGAGCAGGGCGTAGTCGTAGCGATGCTGGTTGGCGAAGGCGCGTACCAGTGCGCGGCCCAGGCCGGTGCGGTTGGCGCTCTGGCGCTCCAGGGTCGCCAGCGCCGGCTGCCCGGGCAGCAGATCCAGGCCGGGTTGGCCGCTGGGGTGGGTCAGGGTGACCAGCGGCGGTGGCGCCTCGGCGAACAGCTCGTAGACGCCGGCCGGCGTCGGCTCTTCGGGCACGTCCAGCCAGCGCGATAGCGAAGCGTGCGGATCGAGATCGACCAGCAGTGTGCGGAAGCCGCGTTCGGCCAGGCAGGCGCCGATCGCGAGCGCCGAAGTGGTCTTGCCGACGCCGCCTTTCTGGTTGGCGATGCACCAGGTGCGCATGGATCAGGCTCCTGCCTCGGATGTCGGGGGTTCAAGCGAATCGCCATCGCCGTTACGGGCCAGAATCACCAGCACCACCCGCCGATTGCTGTTGCGGCCGGCTTCGCTGCTGTTGTCGGCGATCGGCTGGTGCTCGCCGTAGCCGACCACGGTCAAGCGTCCGGGCGCCACGCCGCTGTTGGTCAACACCCGCACGATGCTGGCCGAGCGCGCCGCCGACAGCTCCCAGTTGCTCGGGAACACCGCGGTGGTGATCGGCACGATGTCGGTATGGCCTTCAACGCGAATCAGGTTGGGCGACTCGCGCAGCACTTCGGCGACGCGGGTGACTGCGGCCAACGCGCCCGGCAGCGGCGCGGCCGAGCCCGAGGCGAACAGCGTGTCGGACTTGATCTCGACTTCCAGCCAGTCGCCGCGGCGATACACCTGCACCACGTCGTCGAGGATCAGAGTATCGAGTGCACGCTCGATGTCGGTGGCGATCGCCGACAGCGCGTCGCGCGAGCGGGATTGCTCGAGGCTGTTCTCGCGCGACTGCTGGTCGAGCCAGCGCTGGCGCTCGGCGTCGGGCAGGGCCTGCGCCAACCGTTCGGTCAACAGGCCGCGCGGCAGCTGGCTGCCGATGATCGAGGTGGCCGTGCCGCTGCCGGCGCCGCCGGGGAGGACATCGCCGATCTGCACCGGCAGCGCTTTCTGGCCACTGCCGAAGGCGACCGCCAGCGAATCCGATACCACCCGGTACTTGCCCTCGTTGACCGAGGAGATCGAGTACATCACCACGAAGAAGGCCAGCAGCAGGGTCACCAGGTCGCCATAGGGAATCGCCCAGGCTTCGTGGTTGGCGTGTTCTTCGTGGCTGTGCTTGTGGCGCGACATGGTGGGCGTCGGGTGCTCGGCTTGAGTGCGTGGCGCCCAGACCGTGGGCGCTCAGCGCCACTGCCTTGCAAGCCGTGCGCCGGAGCCTGCCGTCACGTCACGTAGCCCTGCAGGCGCGCCTCGATATTGCGCGGGTTCTCGCCCTCGGCGATCGCGATCAGGCCTTCGATGATCAGCTCCTGGCTGCGCGAGCGCGCGCGGATCACCGCTTTCAGCTTGTTGGCCAGCGGCAGAAAGAACAGGTTGGCCGAGGCGATGCCGTAGATGGTTGCGGTGAACGCCGCCGCGATGCCGGTGCCGAGCTTGGAGGGGTCGGCGAGGTTCTGCATCACCGCCATCAGGCCCAGCACGGCGCCGATGATGCCCAAGGTCGGCGCGTAGATGCCCATGCCTTCGAATACCTTGGCGGCGGCGATATCGGCCTGCTCCTGGCTGTGCATGTCGATCTCCAGCACCTTGCGCAGGGTGTCGGGCTCGTTGCCGTCGACCAGCATCTGCAGGCCCTTGCGCAGGAACGGATCGTTCAGCCGTTCGATGTCGGACTCCAGCCCCAGCAGGCCGTCCTTGCGGGCGCGGGCGCTCCAGCCGACGATCCGATTGAGCAGCTCGCGGCCGGGAATCTTCGGCGGCTGGAACAGCCAGCGGAAGATCACCAGGGCGCGCTTGAAGGTGGGCATCGGCGTCTGCACCAGAATCGCCGCGACGGTGCCGAGCATGACGATGATGAAAGCCGCCGCCGACCACAGCGAAGACAGGCCCGCGCCCTTGGCAAGGCTGCCGCCGATGATGGCGACCAGGCCGAGTACGACGCCAACAACGCTGAGAATATCCATGGCTTGAACTATCGACCGATGCGCTGCGCGCTGGGGGGGCGGAGTGCAGCTGGTTCTGCAAGGACAGCGCCAGAAGCCTGACGCCCGCAAATCAGCAGCGACGGCGCTAGACGGCACTGTTCAAGCCGCCGATGTCGAGGATCAGCGCCAGATTTCCGTCGCCGGTAATGGTGGCCGCGGCCAGGCCGGTCAGGCCGCGCAGCGAGGCCGGCAGTGGCTTCACCACGACCTCTTCGCGGCCGCGCACCTGGTCGACAACGATGCCGAGCTTGCGAGTCGGGGTCTGCACCACCACCACGCCTGCATCTTCGGTGACCACCGGCTTGCCCAGCCAGCGGCGCAGGAAGATCAGCGGGAAGGTCTGCTGGCGCAAGTCCAGCACTTCGCGGCCATCGATGAAGCGGACCAGGTTCTCGCGGTACTTGAACACTTCCAGCACGTTCGACAGCGGCAGCGCATAGGGCCGGTCGGCGACGCTGACCATCAGGGTCGGCAGGATCGCCAGGGTCAGCGGCACGCGGATCACGAAGCGGGTGCCTTCGCCGCGCACCGACTCGATCAGCACCTGACCGTTCAACTCGGACAGCTTTGACTTCACCACGTCCATGCCGACGCCGCGGCCGGAGACTTCGGTGGCCTGGTCCTTGGTCGAAAAGCCGGGCAGGAAGATCAGCTGGAGAGCTTCGATCGGCGACAGCCGTGCGGCGGTGTCGGCGTCGATCAGGCCCTTCTCGCGCGCCTTGGTGCGCAGCATGTCGGGATCGATGCCGCCGCCGTCATCGCTGACGATGATCACGATGTGGTCGCCTTCCTGCTGCGCCGACAGCTTGAGCGTGCCGGCGCGCGGCTTGCCGATCGTCTCGCGCTTGTCGGGCGCCTCGATGCCGTGGTCGATGGCGTTGCGGACCAGATGCACCAGCGGATCGGACAGCGCCTCGACCAGGTTCTTGTCGAGCTCGGTGTCTTCGCCGATCAGCTGCACGTTGACTTCTTTCTTCAGCGTGCGGGCGACATCGCGCGCCACTTTCGGAAAGCGCGAGAACGCGCGACCGACCGGCTGCATGCGCACCCGCATCACCTCGGCCTGCAGGCGTGCGGTGACCACATCGAGGTTGCTGACCGCGCGCTCCAGATCTTCATCGCGAGTGTGCCGGCGCAGTGCCTTCATGCGGTTGCGCGCCAGCACCAGTTCGCCGACCAGATTCATCAGGCCATCCAGCCGCTTGGTGTCGACGCGCACGCTGGATTCGGCCGGCGGTGCTGCTTTCGTCGGCGCCGCGGCAGCAGGCTCGGGTGCGGGCTCGCGCGCGGCGGCCGGCATATGCACGGGGCTCGGCGGCAGCGGCGAAGGCTTGCCGGCCGGGACCTGATTCGCGCCCTGGAACATGTCCAGCAGCGCTTCGAATTCGTCTTCGGTGATCGCATCGCCGGCCGTGGCCGGTTCGTCGGCGAGTGCCGAGGCCGCGGCGACCGGCTTCGGCGCTGCCGGCGCGCGCTTCGGTGCCACTGCCGGCTTGGCTGCTGCGGCCGCCGCGGCATCGGGCAGCGCAGCAATGCGGATCGCGTTCAACAGCGTTTCCGGTGCACGCTGCGCCGGTTGGCCATTGCGCAGTGAGGCCAGTTGGCCAGTCAGTTGATCGAGCGCGCCCTGGGCGAGGTCGAACAGATCGCCGTCGACGCTCAGCCGGCCCTTGCGCAACAGGTCGAACATTTCCTCGACGCCGTGGCAGAGCTCGACCAGCTCGCCGAAATTGAGAAAACTGGCGCCACCCTTGATGGTGTGGAAGCCGCGGAAGATCGCATTCAGCAGTTCGCCGTCCTGCGGCTTGATCTCCAGCTGCACCAGCTCGTCGCCGAGGCGTTCGGCGATTTCGCTGGCTTCGACCAGGAAATCGGCCGCGATGTCGTCATTGCCGCTCATGGGCGCGCCTACAGGCCGAGGTCGGAGAGCAGATCATCGGCCGCGTCCTGCGACACGCCGTGCTTGTCGATGCCCGGCAGGGCGGGGCCCTGGGCCTCGATGCCGGTGTTCTTCTGGTGGTCAGGCAGGCCCAGCGCGACGCTGAGCTTGCCGATCGCCGCCTCGACCTGATGGACGATGCCGACCACCCGCTTGATGGTCTGGCCAGTCAGGTCTTGATACTCCTGCGCCAGCGCGATGCTGGACAGGTTGCTGCGTACGCCCATCAACTCGTTCTCGATCTCGGAGTCCAGCCCGCGCGAGCGGATCAGGTCGATCCGGTTGCGGCAGTCTTCGACCAGATCGAGCGTGCGGTGGGTGGCTTGTTCGGTGGTCTGCACGACGAAGTCCAGCCGCGCGCGGGCATCGGGCAGGTCTTCGCCGGCCAGCGCACCCAGGCGCGCATCGATGGGCAGATTGGCCAGCGCGCCGGTGAGCTCGCGGGCGAGCCGGTCGATGGCGGCGTAGATCGGTCGCGAGCGCCACTGCGTCAGCGATTCGATGCAGCTGCGATACAGCGAGTCATCGTCCTGCTCAAGCGCACCCAGTGCCGAATGCATCAAGTGCAGCAGGTGCTCGCGTTCGGCGGCACTGGCGTTCATGCAGCCGAGCCCATCCGCTCGAAGATCTTCTGCAGCTTCTCCTGCAGGGTCTGGGCGGTGAAGGGCTTGATGATGTAACCGTTCACGCCCGATTGCGCGGCCTCGATGATCTGCTCGCGCTTGGCCTCGGCGGTGACCATCAGCACCGGCAGATGGGCCAGCTTGGGGTCGGTGCGGATCGCTTTCAGCAGCTCGATGCCGGTCATGCCGGGCATGTTCCAGTCGGTCACCACCAGGTCGCACGGAGCCGAGCGCAGGTGCGCCAATGCGCTGTTGCCGTCCTCGGCTTCCGCGGTGATGGTGAAACCCAGATCGTTGAGCAGGTTCTTGACGATTCTCCGCATGGTGGAGAAGTCGTCGACGATCAGGATCTTCAGGTTCTTGTCCATGGAAGGCAGCTCGAAGGTGTGCGGTGGGAAGGGTGTCGGAGTCGCTAGCCGGCATCGACCGGATCGCGGATCCACTCGGCCAGGCGGGCGCGCAGGCGCACCAGTGCCTGGCCGTGCAATTGGCAGACCCGCGATTCGGTGACGCCCAGCACGGCGCCGATCTCACGCAGGTTGAGCTCTTGTTCGTAGTACAGGCTCATCATCAGCTGCTCGCGCTGCGGCAGCCCGGCAATGGCCTTGACCAGCTCGGCGGCGAAGGCATCGCGTTCGAAGCCGGCGGCCGGCGAAGCGGCATTGACGCTGGTTGGCAGGCGCAGCTCGCCGGAGTCGTCGGCATTGGCGTCGATGCTGAGCACCTGTCCACGCACTGCATCTTCGAGCAGGCGGTTGAGCTCCAGCACGGGAATCTGCAGCGCTTCGGCGACCTCGACATCGCGCGCGGCGCGGCCAGTTTTCTGTTCGATATTGCGGGTGGCCGCGGACAGTTCACGCACCTTGCGATGCACCGAGCGAGGCACCCAGTCGCCGCGGCGGATCTCGTCGAGCATGGCGCCGCGGATGCGGATCGAGGCATAGGTCTCGAACGCCGCGCCCAGGCCGGAATCGTAGCTGCGGGTGGCCTCGATCAGGCCGATCATTCCCGCCTGGATCAGGTCGCCGACATCCACGCTGGAGGGCAGCCGCGCCGCCAGATGGTGGGCGATGCGCGCCACCAGCGGGCCGTGCTGGACCACCGCCTCGTTGGGATCCTGCCGGCGAACCGACCGGTATTCGGCTTCGGCCTGGCTCATCTGCCGGGCCCTCGCATGTTCACGCCCTCGGCGAGTGCCGCGCACGTCCGCCCGCAGGCGCCAGCCGAAAGGCGACAGGCCATCGGTGGGCGCACGCGTTCATGCGCGCGAGCGAGGCTCATACATGCGCCTCGGGCGGAGCAACCAGGCGCTCGACGAAGAACTCGACCGGGCCGCGCGGCCCGGTCGGCGCCGTCCATTGATCGATACGGCGGGCGATGCCGCGCAGCGCATGCGCCGAGGGGCAGGCCGGAAAGGCCTCGACCACCGCCTGCTGGCGCTGGATCGAGCGGCGCAGCCATTCGTCGTGCGGGATGATGCCGAGCAGGCTGATGGTGACGTCGAGAAAGCGGTCGGTGACGCGCGACAGCTTGTCGAACAGCTCGCGGCCTTCGGCCGGGCTGCGCACCATGTTGGCGATGATCTGCACCCGGTTGACCCCACGCTCGCGCGACAGCACCTTGATCAGCGCATAGGCGTCGGTGATCGAGGCGGGCTCGTTGCAGACCACCAGCACCACGTCCTGCGCGGCCTGGGCGAAGGTCAGTACGCTGTCGCTGATGCCGGCGGCGGTATCGACCACCATCACGTCGAGATCGCGGTCAAGTTCGCTGAACGCGCGGATCAGGCCGACCTGCTCGGGTGCGGACAGTTCGGCCATCGAGCGTTTGCCCGAGGAGGCCGGCACCACCGCCAGATTGTGCGGGCCTTCGAGGATGGTGTCCTCCAGCGAGCAGCGGCCTTCGATCACGTCGGCCAGGGTGAAGCGTGGCGACAGCCCGAGCAGGACGTCGACATTGGCGAGGCCAAGATCAGCGTCGAGCAGCAGCACGTGACGGCCGGCATCGGCCAGAGCGACCGCCAGGTTGACCGAGACGCTGGTCTTGCCGACTCCGCCCTTGCCGCCGCTGACCGCGATCACGCGCACCGGCTTCAGCCGCGGCTTGCGCAGGCCCTGGGCCTGGTCGTCGGGGCTCGTACCGGCGCGGCCTTCAGCCTGCGACATGCGCGATCTCCTCGACGGCGTGCGCCGAGGCGCGGCGCTGTTCGGTCACCCGCAGCGCCAGCCGGTGGGCCTCGGCGCGGTGCAGATCTTCGGGCACGCGCTGGCCGTCGGTCAGGTAGCTGATCGGCAGGCGGTGGCGCACGGTGACCGACAGGGCCGAGCCGAGCCGGCCGGTTTCATCGACCTTGCTCAGCACCACGCCGCGCGGGCGGGCGATCGAGAAGCGGCGGACGACCTCATCGAGATCATCGGCATGGGTGTTGGCCGGCAGCACCAGCTGGGTGTTGACGTGCTTGAGTTTGGCCAGTGCGCCGAGCTGGGCGCCGAGCGCGATATCGCGGTGCGACAGACCCGCGGTGTCGACCAGCACCAGCCGGTACTCGCCGAGGCGGTCGAGGGTGTCGCCGAGTTCGGACGGGTCGCTGACTTCGATCACCGGCATGCCGAGCAAACGGCCGTAGGTGAACAATTGCTCGCGGGCGCCGATACGGAACCCGTCGGTGGTGACCAGGGCGACATCGCGGGCGCTGTGGTGGGCGGCGTAGCGCGCGGCGAGCTTGGCCAGGGTGGTGGTCTTGCCGACGCCGGTCGGCCCGACCAGGGCGATCACGCCGCCGGCTGAGATCGGATCCTCGGCGCAGACCTGCAGCGATTTCGCCAGCAGGCCGAGCAGCATGCCGCGCGAGCGTGCCGGGTCGGCGTCGGCCGGAATGCGTTCAACGATGCTGCGCGCGAAGGCCTCGTCGCAGCCGTAGCCGGCGAGTTCCTCAAAGGCCGCGGCGCGCGCCGGTGACAGCCGCATGCGCTGGTCGGAGAAGCGATCCAGCTCGTGCTTCAGCGACTGCCGCATCAGCGCCATCTCGCGCTTCATCTCGGCGATCTGCGGGTCTTCCACGCACAGCTGCTGCACTTCGTCGGGGATTTTCGACAGCCGCCGCGAGGTGATGCGCTCGACCGTGTCCAGCGCCGTCAGCGGGCGCTGCGGGGTTTCGAACGGCGCCGTTGCCGCTGCGGCGGGTGCGGCTGCCAGCGCGGCGGCGGCCTGACGCGCGGCCAGGCGCGGGTTCATCGCCTCGGCGCGGGCGGCCGCAGCCACTTGGGCAACGCGCGGCGGCAAGAGCGTGTCGACCGGTGCCGGTGCCATCTGGCTGATATGGGCAGGTGCGGCAACACGTGGTTCCGGCGCCGCCGGCAGTGCACTGGCGGCGGCCTGTTGGGCAGCGGCCTCGGCCGAGCGGCGCGCGGCCGTCAGCGACTGCTGCACCAGGGATTCGTCGTAGTCGGTTGCGGAGACCACTTCGACTCCGCCTTCAACCCGGCGGTTGGACAGGATGACCGCGTTCGGGCCCTGCTCCTCACGCACCAGGCGCAGCGCGGTGCGCATGTCCTGGGCAAAGAACCGTTTGATCTTCATGCCTGCTTCCGCCTGTCTTGCATCAGTTGCCGGCTGCGGATCTCAGCCGGATGTCCTATCCCACGTTGCCGACCAGCTTGAGTTTCTTGTCGTCCGGCACTTCGTGATAGGCCAGCACGAACAACTCGGGGATGCCGGTGCGGGTGAGCTTGGCGATCATCGATCGCACCGCCCCCGGCACCAGCAGCACCGCCGGCTCGCCGACCGCTTCCTGCCGTTTCACACACTCCAGCAGTGACTGGTGCATGCGTTCGGCGAGTCCCGGTTCGAGCGCGGCGCCGTTGCCGCTGACGGACTCCTGCAACACCCGTTCCAAGGCCGGCGCCAAGGTGTAGACAGGCAGTTCGGGGGCGAGGCCATTGATCTCCTGGACGATGAAACGGCCGAGCGCGGCGCGCACCGCGGCGGTCAACTGGGTCGGATCCTGCGTTTGCGGCGCGTGTTCCAGCAGGGCCTCGGCGATCCGCCGCAGCTGCCGGATCGGCACCTTTTCGGTCAGCAGGTTCTGCAGCACGCGGACCACGACGGAAAGTGGCAGCGCGCGCGGCGTCAAATCTTCGACAAGTTTGGGGTGGGTGCGCGCCAGCGCCGTCAGCAGCTGCTGCACTTCCTCATGCCCGAGCAGATCAGGGCCGTGCTGGCGCACCAGATGCGAGACATGGGTGGCGATGACGGTGGCGGGGTCGACCACGGTCAGGCCCATCGCCTCGGCCTGCGCGCGTGCGGTCGGCATGATCCACAGCGCATCCAGGCCGAAGGCCGGGTCGCGAGTCGGGATGCCGTCGATGTTGACCGGCACGCGGCCGGGATTCAGCGCCAGCTCGCGCTCCGGGTGGATGTCGCCGGCGCCGATCGGCACGCCGTGCAGCAGGATGCGATAGGCGCCGGGCGAGAACTCCAGGTTGTCGCGGATGTGCACCGGCGGAATCAGAAAGCCCAGCTCCTGGGTCAGCTTGCGGCGCACGCCCTTGATTCGCGCCATCAGCTCGCCGCCCTGGGCGCGGTCGACCAATGGGATCAATCGGTAGCCGACTTCGAGCCCGAGAGAGTCCACCGGGGTCAGGTCGTCCCAGGACAGCTCGGTGGGCGCGGGCGGTGCAAGTGCTTCCAATGGCGGTGCCTCCATCTGCACCACCAGGGAACGCTTGTGCAGCATCCAGGCCGCGTAGCCGAGCACCGCAGCAAGGCTCAGGAATGCGAAATTGGGCATGCCCGGCACCAGCCCGACCGCGCCCAGCACAACGGCGGCGATGGTCAGCGCGCGGTGGTGCCCGAACAGCTGGGACATCACCGTCTTGCTCATGTCGTTGGAGCGCGAGACGCGGGTGACCAGAAGCGCCACGGCCGTCGAAATGAGCAGGCCGGGCAGCTGCGCGACCAGGCCATCGCCGATGGTCAGCAGGGTGTAGATGCGCGCAGCCTCGCCCGCCGAAAGATCATGCTGCAGCATGCCGATGGCGAAGCCGCCGAACAGGTTGATGAACAGGATCAACAGACCGGCAATGGCGTCACCGCGGATGAACTTGGAGGCGCCGTCCATCGAGCCGTAGAAGTCGGATTCCTCGCGCACTTCCTCGCGTCGTCTGATCGCTTCTTCGCGCGAGAGCAGGCCGGCATTCAAGTCGGCGTCGATCGCCATCTGCTTGCCGGGCAGCGAATCGAGGATGAAGCGTGCGGACACCTCGGACACGCGGCCGGCGCCCTTGGTCACCACCACGAAGTTGATGATGGTGAGGATCGCGAACACCACGAAGCCGACCGCGTAGTTGCCGCCGATGACGAAGGCTGCGAACGACTCGATGACCTTGCCGGCGGCGTCCGGGCCCTCGTGGCCGTGCAGCAGAACCACCCGGGTCGAGGCGACGTTCAGCGCCAGCCGCAGCAGGGTGACCATCAGCAGGATGCTCGGAAACACCGAGAACTCCAGCGGCCGCTGCACGTACAGCACCGCCAGCAGGATCACCAGCGACACCGCGATGTTGAAGCTGAATAGCGCGTCCAACATGATCGGCGGCAGCGGCACCACGATCATGGCCAGCATGGCCATCACGATCAGGGGTGCGCCCAGGCCGTGCCGCAGCACGTTCAGGATTTGCGTGCCGCGGCTGGTGGCGAGCGCCGGCTGGGCCATGAATTAGGGATCTCGCGTCTGGGTTTCGTCGATTTCGATCGGCTTGAGCGGCGGCGGCGGGCTGCCGCCTTCGCGACGCCAGCGCCGCAACTGGTAAACGAAGCCCAGCACCTGGGCGACCGCGGCATACAGCCGGACCGGGATTTCCTGGTCGAGCTGCACATCCCTATACAAGGCGCGTGCCAGAGGCGGTGCGGAGACGATCGGCACCCGGTTTTTCTCGCCGAGTTCGCGGATGGTGATCGCGATCAGATCAACGCCCTTGGCCACCAGCTTGGGCGCGCGCATCTTTTTCGGGTCGTAGACAATCGCCACCGCGTAATGGGTCGGGTTGACCAGGATGGCGTCGGCGGTGGGCACCGCTTCCATCATCCGGCGGTTGGCGATCTCCTGCTGCACCTGCCGGATGCGCCCCTTCACCTCCGGGCTGCCTTCGGATTCCTTGAACTCGTCGAGCAACTGCTGGCGGGTCATCTTCAGCTTGCGGTGATGGTTCCAGAGCTGGAACGGCCCATCGATCAGCGCAACAAGAATCAGCGTTGCGGTGAGGTAGGCCAGCAGGGTCAGGGCCATGATGCCGCCGTGGGCGGCGGCGCGCGGCAGCGGCTCATGCAGCAGGCTGAGCAACTCCGGCATCTGTGCGCGCAGGGTCAGCACGCCGACCAGGATGATCAGACTGACCCGCAGCACCGCCTTGAGCGTCTCGACCAGGCCCTCCGCACCGAACAGGCGCTTGAAGCCGGCGATCGGGTCGAGCTTGCTGAACTTCGGCACCAGCGACTTGCCGCTGAAGTTGAAGCCGCCCAGCGCCAGCGGCGCCAGCGCACCGGCCAGTACCCCGACCAGCATCAGCGGCAGCGCGGCCAGGAACAGCTCCAGCAGCATTTCGCCGGTGCGCAGGATCGGATCTCCGCGCAGCAGGTCTTCGCGGCTGAGCGACAGTGCGCGCGCCAGCCAGTCGCCGCTGTGGGCGACCAGGCTGGCGCCGCTGTAATACAGCATGCCGACGGTGAGCCCGAGCATGGCCGCGCCACCGAGCTCACGCGAGCGCGGGACCTGGCCCTCCTTGCGGGCGTCCGCAAGGCGTTTCTGGGTAGGTTCTTCGGTCTTGTCGGCGCCGTCGTCTTCGCCGGCCATCAGCGGATCAACCGTGCGGCTTCGTCCAGCGCCTGGGCGAACAGGGCCTTCAGCGGTTCCAGCAGGTTCGGCATCAGAGCGATCAGCAGCACGAAGCCGACCAGCAGCGCCGCCGGCAGGCCGATCGCGATCGGGTTCAGCGAGGGCGCGGTGCGTGCCATCACGCCGAAGGCGATGTTGACCGTGATCATCGCGATCATCACCGGCAGCGACAGGCTCACCCCGGCGACGAAGATGATCCCGGCAAAGCCCGGGATCGCGTCGAGCAGGTCGATCATCGCCACCGGGGTGGCCCCGGCCGGCAGTACCGAATAGCTCTCGAACAGCACCGACAGCAGAGCCAGGTGCGCATCGACCGCGAAGAAGGTCAGCCCGGCCACCACGGTCAGCCACTGCGTGACCACGCCGCTCTGGGTGCCACGCATCGGGTCGATCATCTGCGCAAAAGCCAGGCCCATGCCCTGGGCGATCAGCTCGCCGGCCATCGCGGTGGCCTCCAGCGCCAGCCGCATCAGAAACCCGAGCGAGGCGCCGATCGCGAGTTCACGCGCCACTGCCAGCACGGTTTCGGCATTCAGCCCGGCCACCACCACCGGTGCCGGCACCAGCGGTGCGACCGCCGCCGACAGCGCCAGCGCGAAAATCAGACGGATCCGCCGCGGCACCGCGCGGGTGCCGAGAAAGGGCGACAGCAGCAGCAGCGCGCCGATCCGCAGCGACAGCCAGACCACCTGCTGGGCATAGGCCAGCAGGTGCAGGCCTTCAAGGGTGATGCCGGTGGTGGCGTCCATGGCTGTGCGCCTTGGCCTAACCGAGCATGGACGGAATGCGCTGGATCAGGCTGGTGGTGAAGGTCACCAGTTGGGCCAGCATCCAGCCGCCGCTGATCGCCAGCACCAGGGCCAGCGCAAACAGTTTGCCGATGAAGGCGATGGCGGGCTCATTGACCTGGGTGGCGGCCTGCAGCAAGCCGATCACCACGCCGATCACCAGGGCCATGCCGAGCATCGGCGTGGCGATCACCAGGGCCATGGTCAGCGCCGCCTGCAGCTCGCCCATGACGGTATCGGGGGTCATGGCTCTAGGTGGTCACGAAGGACGCGGCCAAGGTGCCGACCACCAGGGCCCAGCCATCCACCAGCACGAACAGCAGAATCTTGAAGGGTGCGGAGATCAGCATCGGCGACAGCATCATCATGCCCATCGACATCAGCACGCTGGCGATCACCAGGTCGATGATCACGAACGGCACGAACAGGAAGAAGCCGATCTGGAACGCGGTCTTCAGCTCGCTGGTGAGAAAGCTCGCCATCAGCACCGGGAAGGGCACTTCATCGGGGCTGGCGTAGCCGGTGCTGCCGGACAGACCGGCAAACAGCATCAGGTCGTTCTCGCGCACCTGCGCGAACATGAACTCGCGGATCGGCACCAGGGTGGCCGTGAGCGCGGGCTCGAATCCGATCTGGCCGTCCAGATAGGGGCGGACACCGCCGATCCAGGCCGCATCGATCACCGGCATCATCACCAGCGCGGTGACGAACAGGGCCAGCGCCAGCAGGATCTGGTTGGACGGCGTCTGGCCGGTGCCCAAGGCCTGCCGCAGCAAGGCCAGCACCACGATGATCCGGGTGAAGGCGGTCATCGCCAGCAGCATGCCCGGCAGCAGGGTGATCATCGTCATCAGGGCGAGGATCTGCAGCGGCACGCTGATGGTCTGGCCGCCCACATTGGCGATGTTGACGTCGGGCAAGGTCGGCAGGGTCGGCATCACCGGCGCGGCCGGAGTGGCCAGCACCGGCGCCGCGAAGCACAGCAGCAGCACCAGCAGGAGCAGGCGCAGCGGGCTCATGGTTTGGCCTCCCGGCGCGCGCCGAGCCGCTGCGCCAGCAGGGCTGCGAAATTGGGGCCGGTTTCAGTCGGCTCGGGCAGCGGTGCATCGAAGCGATGCAGACACTGCACGCCGCTGGCGCTGACGCCGATCAGCAGGGTTTCGCCGCCGGCCTCGACCAGCAGCAGGCGTTCCTTCATGCCCACGGCCAAGGTGGCGCGCACCTTCAGCAGCGAGTTGCCGGAGGCATTGATGCCGGGCAAGCGGCGCAGCAGCCAGGCGGCGAGCAGGATCACCCCGATCACCAGCAGCAAGCTGAGCAGCAGGCCGCCGAGGCTGCTGGCGCTGGTCAGGCTGGGCATGGCGGCAGGGACAGTGCCGGCGGAGGTGGCAGCGATTTGCAGCATGGCGGGCTTCAGCGCAGCCGACGCAGGCGTTCGGCCGGGCTGACCACATCGGTCAGACGCACGCCGAAGCGATCGTTCACCACCACCACTTCGCCGTGGGCGATCAGGGTGCCATTGACGTACACATCCAGCGGTTCGGCCGCGCCGCGCTCCAGCTCGATCACCGAGCCGGGGTTGAGCTGCAGCAGGTTGCGGATCGGCACGCGTGCGCGGCCCACTTCCAGTGCCAGGGTGACCGGAACGTCGAGCAAGACTTCCAGATTCAGTTCGTTGCCGCCGCCTTCGGGCGACAGCGCCCCGAACTGGGCCGGGCTGGCGCCAAGTGCATCGGTGTTGTTCATGGCATCGGCCTCTGCAGATGGGGTGACAGTGGAATCGCCGGCTGCCGCACCTCGGTGATCTTCACCGCGCGCTTACCGCCGTGGGCGCCGAACTCGCCGCGGAACACCGGCACGTTCTCGACCAGCAGGTCGATCTGTTTGGGCATTTCGATCGGCAGGATGTCGCCGGGTTTGAGGTTCAGCAGGTCGCGCAGGGCCAGGGTTTTGCGGGTCAGCACGCTGCTGATCTCGACCTCGGTGTCGTGGATCTGCGCGCGCATCTCGGTGACCCAGCGCTCGTCGCGCTCGGCGCGGTCGCTCTGCAGACCGGCGTCGAGCTGTTCGCGCAGCGGCTCCAGCATTCCGTAGGGAAAGCTGACGTGGATGTCGGCGATCACGCCTTCGAGCTCGACCGAGAAGCGCGAGACGACGATGTACTCGCGCGGGGTGAGGATGTTGGCGAAGTGCGGATTGACCTCGGAGTTGGTGTACTCGAACTCCAGCTTCAACACCGGCGACCAGGCTTCGGTGAGGTCGTGGAAGACCTGCTCCAGCAGCAGCTGGATCACCCGCATCTCGGTGGCGGTGAATTCGCGGCCTTCGATCTTGGCGTGGAAGCGTCCGCCGCCGCCGAAGAAGGTGTCGACCACCGCGAACACCAGCTTGGGCTCGAAGATGATCAAGGCGGTGCCGCGCAGCGGCTTGACCTTGATCAGATTGATATTGGTCGGCACAAACAGGCCGTGGGTGTACTCGGCGAACTTCAGCATTTCTATTCCGCGCACCGAGATCTCCGGCGAGCGTCGCAACAGGTTGAAGATGCCGATCCGGATCAGCCGAGCGAAGCGCTCGTTGACCATCTCCAGGGTGGGCATGCGCCCACGCACGATGCGGTCCTGGGTGGCGAAATCGTAGGCGCGCGCCTCGCCGGGCGCGAAGTCCGGCTCGGTCGAAACCACCCCGGCGTCGACGCCGTGCAGCAGGGCATCGATCTCGTCCTGGCTGAGGATGTCCCTGTTCACGGGCGGGCGCTTACTGGGTCACGAAGCTGGTGAAGAACAGTGCTTCCACGCCGTCGTAGCCGGTTTCTTCCTTGAGCACGCGGTTGATTTCCTCCAGCGATTTGGTCTGCAGTGCTTCGCGTCCCTCCGGCGAGCGCAGCTCGGACTGGGTCTGGCGCGCAAACAGCATCAGCAATGCGTTGCGCACCGCGGGCATGTGGGTGGTGAGATCCGCGATGGTCTGCGGGTCGCGCGCCATTACCTGGATCTCGGTCTGCAGATAGCGGGTGCTGCCTTCGTCGGCGAGATTGACCACGAAGGCCGGCTCCATCGCCACGTACTGCGCGGGCAGGCGCTTATCGGTCTTGCGCTCTCCGCCGGCGCGCGGGTCCTCTTCGGCATGGGCTTCGGACTCTCCCTTGGGCAGCATGAAGTACGCAGCGCCGCCGCCGGCACCGAGGCCGACCAGCAGCACGATCAGCACCAGAACGATCGGAAAACCCTTCTTGGGCTCGGCGGCAGGGGCGCCAGCAGCGGCGGGGGCGGGCTTGGGGGCAGGCTTGGCAGCCATGGACATCTCCGATCAGGTCTGCGGAGCGGTGTGCAAGCGGCGTGCCGAAGGCGCGGGGGAGCGATGCAGGCGTAGCTGCGACCGCCAGAGTGCGTGTTGCGCCGCGCCAATCAACGGCCGGTGCGGCCCCCTGGCGTGGGGAGGCTCGGCCCCAGGCGGGCTCAAAGTCGGCGATTCGGCGAGGTGCTGTGTGGCTTGCGCAAGCCGTGCTGCTGGAAGCCGCCGGGTTCGGCGGACGATTCGTCAAACTATTGGCGCACCCGTGTGCCGGTTTTGCGTCACCGCCTCAGGGATCGCGCACAGACCTCGCCAAGCATGGTCTGTGCGGAAGCGTACAGACTCCTCTGTTGAGGGGCGTAGGCTGGATGGTGGCGACTCGCCGCCCTACCGATGTCCACCATGCCCAATTCGCCGGAAATTCCGCAGGAAAATTCGCCCGAGCATTCTCCCCTGCAGAACCATCTGCTCGCCGCCTTGCCGGCCGAGGTGCAGGGCCGGTTGTTCGGATTCCTTGAGCTCGTCAAGCTGCCGCTGGGCAAGGTGCTGTACGAATCAGGCACGGCGCTGCGGCATATCTACTTTCCGACCGATTCGATCGTGTCGATGCTGTACGTGATGGAAAACGGCGCCTCGGCCGAAATCTCGGTGGTCGGCAACGAGGGCCTGATCGGCATCGCCCTGTTCATGGGCGGCGAAAGCACCACCAGCCGCGCGGTCGTCCAAAGCGCCGGCTGGGGCTATCGGCTGCCGGGCTCGGTGTTCCGCCGCGAGTTCGATCTCCATGCCGACATGCTGCACCTGATGCTGCGCTACACCCAGTCGCTGATTACCCAGATGGCGCAGACCGCCGTCTGCAATCGTCACCACTCGGTCGACCAGCAGCTGTGCCGCTGGCTGCTGCTGTCGCTGGATCGTCTGTCCTCGAACGATCTGGTGATGACCCAGGAGCTGATCGCCAACATGCTCGGCGTGCGCCGCGAGGGCGTCACCGACGCCGCCGGCAAACTGCAGAAGATCGGCGTGATCGACTACAAGCGCGGCCACATCCGGGTGCTCGATCGCGCGCGGCTGGAGGAGCTGAGCTGCGAGTGCTACGCGGTGGTCAAGACCGAAACCGACCGGCTGTTGCCCTGGCCGCTGCGCCGCAGCGCCGGCACCCAGCGTTCGCCCGCGATCGCGTGATTCCGCTGTGCTCGCGGGCAGCAGCCTTTTGCCACGGTCGGCCTGCGGTTTGCCGAGGCCACGGCGGGTGTGCTGCAGCGAACAGACCTGCCGCCTGCAGGCGCGCAATTTGAGCCACCTGCGGCACCCCTGCCGCCGGCCGAAGCGGCCCTGACGGCCGCAGTGCCAGGAGACGTGGATGCACATGGATGCGCGACATTCCGCCGGCAATCTGCTGCTGGATCGATTGCCGGCAGCACAGCGGGAACACTTGCTGGAGCACTGCGAGCTGCGCGCACTGAGCGCCGGCAGCGAGTTGTCGACCGGCGACGGCAGCGTGCAGGCGCTGGTGTTCCCCATCACCGGCGCGGTTTCAGAGTCGCCGGGAGGTGAGGAGCACGGAGCCTTGCAGCTGGCCCTGGTCGGCCGCGAGGGCATGCTCGGCGCCGCGCTGATGCTGTCGAGCTGCAGTTCGCCCTTGCGCACCATCGTGCGGATCGAGGGCAGCGCCCTGTATCTGCTGCGAACCCGTTGGAACGAGGCGCGCCGCGCCGTGCCGCAGCTGCATGTGCTGGCGGAATGCGCGCTGTGCCTGCAGCTGCGGCTGTTCTCCCGCGCTGCGGTGTGTCTGCGCTACCACTCGGCCGAATCGCGGCTGGCGCGCTGGCTGCTGGCGGCCGCGGACCGCGCTGAAGAACCCTTGATCGCGATCACCCACGAGCGCCTCGCCGAACTGCTGGGCCTTCGCCGCAGCGGTGTCACCGTCTGCGCTGGCCATCTGCAGTCGCGCGGCCTGATCGACTATCGCCGCGGTGAGATCCGCCTGCTCGATCTGGACGGCTTGCGCGACGCGAGCTGCGCCTGCTACGCGCAGGATGGAGCCTCAGTCACTGCCGCGTTCGCCGCGGCCCTGACCGCGCCGCCGACGCGCCGGCTGGTGCCGCGTTCGCGGCCTACGGCTGCCGTACTGGCGCCGCTCGGTCTGGGGCCATCGCCGTTGCGCACGTACTGATTGCACGCGCGGAAGCGCTGCGCCATCGCCAGCGCGATGGGCAGCGACCCTCCGGGGCCGCTGCCCATCCCGTGCTTCACATCTTCAGACGCGCATTGGCTTCTTTGAGAAAGTGTTCGACCTGGCGCTTGGCCTCGTCGCGGTTCACCGCATAGCGCTCTTCGATCAGGCCGGACAGCTTTTCGGCATGGCCTTCGGACTGCAGCAGCTCATCGTCGGTGAGCTTGCCCCAGGTCACTTTCGCGCTGCCCATCTGCTGCTTCCAGCGCGCCTTGAGTTCGTCACCACTGGGCAGGCTCATGCCGGCGGATGGGTCGGTGTCGGCAGCTTGCCGGTGGGCTTTGTTCCTGGCTTGTGGTCGGACTTCGAATCGGGCTTGGCCGCTGCCGCGTGCTGCGGTGACCGGTCCTCGCCCTTGCCACTGGGCTGCGGAATCGGAGCGCCGAACTTGCCTTGTTTGCGGTCTTTGTCGTGACTGCCGGGGGTGCTCTTCATGGAGATCTCCTGGATGCGAGGCGCGCCGCGGGATGCAGCGACCCTCGCTCGGAAGCCTGATTGTTCGGGTGGGGTCAGTCGGTGCGTTGGCCCACCCAGCGCAGGCGGTGCCGACAGCGCATTCGCAGACTGCGCAGCTGGGCGATACGGCTTGGCCTGCGCGGTTGGAATCGTGGTCGTCGGCAGATCGCACAAGTGCGGGACCGCACCGACGGCAGGGTCAACCGCGACCACTCTGCTTCGCAACCGGCGTGAATCTCGCGCTACAGCAGGTGGTGGCCATGTGCGCTGTGATGTCAGTGAAGTCAGAACCCGCACTGAGCGCGTCGACCCACGACGGTGGCCACCGGTGATCCGGCTGCTGCGCTCGCTGGAGGTGGGCTGCTGGTCGGCAGGACTGGCGCTGGGCCTGGCCTATCTCGGCCCACGCGGCTTGGGCGAATGGGAGCGCACGCAGGCGGTGGCCGAGTTTCATCGGACCGCGCCTGCAGCCTCGCCGGAGCCGCTGACTGCAGCTGCAACGCCCGGCAATGCGCGGCCTGCGCCAGCGCCCGATCAGTCGCTGTGGTCGGCAGGCCGGATTGCACTGCACGCGGCCGAAACCGCTGGCGCCGGGTCGACCCCGCATAGCCGGCCGCTGGCCCTGCTGAAGATCGCGCGACTGGGCCTGGAAGTGCCGGTGTACGCCGAACTCAACGAGCGCAACCTCAACCGCGGCGCCGCGCACGTGGCCGGCACCGCGCCGCCCGGCGCCGTGGGCAACAGCGCGATTGCCGCGCACCGTGATGGCTATTTCCGCGTGCTGCAAACGGTCGCCATCGGCGATCTGGTCGAGCTTGATCTCGGCCGCGGCAGCGAGCGCTACCGGGTCAGCGCGCTGTCGATCGTCCAGCCCACCGATCTCAGCCCGCTGGATGCGTCCGACACCGCGGCCCTGACTCTCATCACCTGCTACCCCTTCTTTTTTGTCGGCAGCGCGCCGCAGCGATTCATCGTGCGCGCCGAGCGGATTCCCCCGGACCCGGGTGTCGCCACTGACACGCGTGTGGACGGGGCCTTGTTGCAGATCCACGCCAGGAGCACCACGCCATGACTACCTCCAATTCCAAACCACGCCTTTGCCTGCCCGCGTTCGCCATCGGTGGGCTCCTGCTTGCCGGCGGCGCGCTGGCAGCCCCGCAGATGGACACCAGCAAGCTGCCCACCCCGAGCAACCACACCGAGGACTGCGCGCAGGTGATCTGGGACACCCAACTGGTTTCAACCTACCCGCGCATCGCCAGCGGCTGCCGCGAGGTGGTGATGGTCAACGGCAAGAAGTGGGCGCGCTTTGAAGGCGACTTCGTGCGCAATAACGAGGACGGCTCGTTCACCACCGAGTTCATCGATCTGCGCGACCGCTCGCTGGGCAACGTCACCCTGATGCCGAAGCCCGGCCAGCAGGTCACCCTGTCCGGAACCAAGACCTATTTCCGCGAACTGCGCGCCGACCAGCGGCTGAATCTGTATGTGCCCGAAGGTGCAAGCGGTTTCGCCATGGACACCACGGAGCCGGTGGACCGCTATGCCAGCCTGGTCCGCTATGAGGCCGCGCCGGAGATCGAGCCCGCGCCGCAGCCTGAACCCGACCGTCGCATGGCTCAGATGACGCCCGCCAACCCGCCGCTGGCCCGCCTGCCCGACACCGCTGGTCCGCTGCCGCTGTTGGCGCTGGGTTCGGTGCTGTCGCTGTTCGGCGGCTCGGCGCTGGCGCTGCGTCGTCGACTGCGCGCGCGCAAGGCTTGATCCAGCGCTGACGTGGCTGGCCGGCACCCGTGCGGATGCGCGGGCGCCGGCCACGCCGCAGGTCGGTTGCCGGGCTCGCTCGGCGGCCGCGTTTTGCATTCTCTGGAGCACACATCCATGTACGACATCCTTCGCAAGGCCCTGCTGCTCGCGGGCGTCTCCCTGCTGTTGTCCGCCTGCGTCGGCTACGAGCGGCAGGACCGTGGCTACAACTCGCAAGCGGGCTATGCCAGCAGCGATCGCGACTACGCGCGCAATGACGATGATCGTCGCCGCGACGATCGCTACAGCCCGCGCCGCTGCGACAGCTGCGGCACCGTGGAAGCCATCCATGAGGATTGGGAGCGCGAGCACGCGAGCGGCGGCGGTGCCGTGCTCGGCGCGATCCTGGGCGGCGTGGTCGGCAACCAGGTCGGTTCCGGCAGCGGCCGCCGTGCAGCCACCGTGGCGGGCGCCGTGATCGGCGGCGTGGCCGGGAACGAGGTCGAACGCCGACGTGGCGACGAGCAGCGCGTTTATCGCTTCGAAGTGCGGATGGACGACGGGCAGTGGGCTGAGGTCACCCAACGCGAGCTGCGCGGCCAGAGCATCGGCGACCGCGTGGATCTGCGCCAGCAGCAGCTTTATGCGATCGACTGAACAATCGGGCAGGGCGGGTGCCGGCTGCCTGGCTCACCGCGCGCACCGGCCGTCACGCCCGACCTCGCGCGAGCTGGATGGAGATCCGCGGCCGTGACTGTTGGCGCGTGAGTGATGCATGGACTTCTGAGTGAAGGCAGCCGGCATGTGCCGGCTGCTTCCTTGTCACGACTCAGACGGGCGCTCAGCGCGACTTGCGTGCCGAGCCGAGCAGCACCACGCCCGCGATGAGACTGGCCAGGCCGGCCCAGATCGGGATATGCAGATAGCTGCGTTCCTGAACTTTCAGCTGCAACGGGCCGATATCGACAGCATGGGTGTCGCGGGTGTAGCTGAAACCACCGTAGGCCAGCGCGAGTGCGCCAGCGACGATCAGGACAATGGCGAAAGAACGCAGCGGATTCATGTGGAGTTCCTTGGAACGGGTTGTTGCCCGAGCCCGCAAAACGGCGGGCGGGTAGGGCGTTCCTGTGTTTCGGTGCGGAGGCAGCGCGGGGGGCGAAGCGCGTCTCAGCCCACGCAAGGCTGCCGCGTCGGCCTGTGCCTAAGCGGCAGCTCGTGCGAGCGGATCAGTGCTTGCCAACGCAGGGCTGACTCGAAGCGCACGCGTGTCGCTAGAGAACTCTGCGGCCGCCGATGACCCGCAGCAACACGACCACGATGGCGATCACCAGCAGGATGTGGATGAGCCCGCCCATGGTGAACGAGGTGACCATGCCGAGCAGCCACAGGATGACGAGGATGACGATGATTGTTTCAAGCATTGCGCTCTCCAGAACGATGAAGCGGACAGCGTGGGCACGCTGAGGATGCGCGGTGTGGACTCCGCGGATGCTGCCTTGGCGAGACGAACCGATAGCGCTTGCGCGGCACCAAGATGGGGCCCGAGTCGCCGGCGGCTTCGTTGCGGGTGCCCGACCCGACAGGAGTGAAGGCTGCGCTCACCCATGGCCAAGTTCTGTGCGCTGTCGAACACAGCTTGCTCCAGTGGGTAACTGAATTCTGCGCGACTGATCCGGACGGTTCTGTGTGCGTCAGCGAACTGAACTCGGGCGCGCTGTGGCTCAACCTTGTGTCCTACCCGCAGGAGAGTCTCCATGCACACGTCCAACCCCCAGAACATCGCGCGGCTCGCTGCCGTCAGTCCCCGCCGGTGGTGCTTGCTGCTGGCCTCTGTGCCGCTGCTGCTGTCGGCCTGCGCCAGCGCACCGGTGTACGACCGCCAGCTGGCGGCTGCCGAGACCGCGGTGGAGAACGCCAACACCGCCAGCACCCAGGAAAACGCCGCAACCGAGCTGCGCGTCGCCACCGACAAGCTGGCCAGCGCACAGCGCGCGGCCAGCAACAAGCAGCCGGCGCTGGCCCTGCAGCTCGCGCAGCAGGCTGAGCTTGACGCCCAGGTCGCGGTGCTCAGCGCGCGCTCGGCACGCGCGCTGAAATCGGCCCAGGAGTCGCAGGAGGCCGCGCGCATCCTGCAGCAGGAAATGCAGCGCAGCAGCACGCGTTAAGCGCAGCCCTTGTCGGTTCGCCCGCTGCGCCCGTCAGCCCTTGAGCCGGCCCTGGCGAAGCTGACCAGATCCACCCCGTCAAGATCGGCCCCATCAAGATTCGACTCCTCAGGAACAATCCAATGAACATCAGACAGGCTTCGGCCGTCGCCATCACCCTGATCGCTACGCTCGCCCTCGCGGCCTGCAGCTCCACCCCCAAGCGCAACCTGGCGCTTGAAGACGCGCGCCAGCTGCATCAGCGCGCCCAGTCGAACCCGCAGGTGTTGAGCCTTGCCGGCGAAGAAATGGCGCGCGCCGATGCCGCACTGGCCGAGGCCGAGCCGGCGAAGAAATGGCGCGCGCCGATGCCGCACTGGCCGAGGCCGAGCGCGCCTGGAAGGCGCGTGAGCCGTTGGGCACGATCGATCATCTGGCCTACATGGCGGGCCGCCGGGTCACTCTGGCCGAAGCGACCGCTTCCAGCATCGCCTCGCAGGCGATCGTGGATGGCGCCGCCGCCGAGCGCGACCGCCTGCGACTGGCGCAGCGCACCCAAGAAGCCGATGCCTCGCGCGATGCCGCCGACCGCAGCCGGATGGCGGCGAATAGCGCCCAGCGCGATGCCGAATCGGCCCAGCGCGATGCCTCGCAGTCGCAGCGTGACGCCGAGTTCGCCCAGCGCGAAGCGCAGATGGCGCTGGCCGATACCGAGGCCGCGCGCCGCGAGATCGCCAGCCTGGAAGCCGATCTGGCCAGCCTGAATGCGCGGCAGACCGAGCGCGGTCTGGTGGTGACCTTGGGCGATGTGCTGTTCGATACCGGCCGCGCCCAGGTGCGGCCGGAGGGCAACACCAATCTGCGCAAGATCGCTGAAGTGCTGCGCGATCACCCCGGCTATCGGGCGGCGATCGAGGGCCACACTGACAACGTCGGCAGCGCCAGCTCCAACTATCTGCTGTCGGAGCGTCGTGCCGCCGCCGTGCAGCAATCGCTGGTCGGTTTCGGCGCTGCGTCTTCGCAGCTCAGCACCACCGCGCGTGGGCAGGAGTACCCGGCTGCGAGCAACGAAACCGCCTCGGGCCGGCAGATGAACCGCCGCGTTGAAGTGATCTTCAGCGCGATCGAGCCGGTGGCCGCGCAGTAGGTCGAACCACCGGCGCGGTTCGACTCGCGCCTACGCTGCAAACAGCGCGCCCGCACCTGCTGCGGGCGCGCTGCTGTCTGCGCTACGGACGCACTCCGCCGCGACTATTGAATGCTCAGCCGCGGAACGAACCGGACAGCGCCTACTGCTCGTGCAAACGGCGCAGCGCCAAGGTCAGCAGGGCGCGGCTGCCGTGCTTGAGCGCGTCTTCGTGCAGCAGGAACTCCGGCGAGTGGTTGTTCGGCGCGGTGTTCGGGTGCACCTCAGGGCCGGTGCTGCCGACCAGCAGGAAGAAGCCCTCGCTGCGGTTGGCGAACTCCGAGAAATCCTCGGCAATCGTCTGCAGCGGCATCTCCACCACCTGATCGGCGCCGAACAGCTCGACCAGCCACGGCCGCACGCGGCGGGTCAGGCCGACATGGTTGGCGGTGACCGGCGCATTGTTCTTGACCATCAGCTCGGCGCTGCCGCCGGCGGCCTCGGCAATCGCCTTGGCGGTGCGTTCGAAGCGGCGCAACACGTCATCGCGCACCTCCATGTCGAAGGTGCGCAGGGTGCCTTCGATCTCGACCACATCGGGAATGATGTTGAAGCGGATCCCGCCGCGGATTGCACCGGCGGTCAGCACCACCGGCGAGCGGCTGATGTCGATCTGGCGGGCGATGATGCCGTGGCTTGCCACCACGATCTGCGCGGCGATCGAGATCGGATCGACACCGCCCCAGGGCCGCGAGCCGTGGGTCTGCTTGCCCTTGATTTTCAGCACCCAGCGGTCGGAGCTGGCCAGCATCGGGCCGCCGCGAAAGCCGACCGTGCCGACCGGCAGCTGCGCCCACACGTGCAGGCCGTACACGGCGGCCGGCTGGAAGTCATCGAACACGCCCTCGGCCAGCATCATCCGCGCGCCGCCATCCTCGCCGTGTGGCGGGCCTTCTTCGGCCGGCTGGAACACGAACAGCACTTCACCCGGCAGCTCTTCGCGGATGCTGGCCAGCGCCTGCGCCACGCCCATCAGGATGGCGACATGCGCATCGTGGCCGCAGGCGTGCATCACGCCGGTGGTCTGGCCGTTGTACTCGGCGGTGGCGGTGCTGGCGAAGGGCAGGCCGGTGGCCTCGGTGACCGGCAGCGCGTCCATGTCCGCGCGCAATGCGATCTTCGGGCCGGGCTTGCCGCCGCGCAGCAGGCCGGTGACGCCGGTGTGGGCGATGCCGGTTTTCACCTCAAGCCCGAGCGCGCGCAGATGCTCGGCGACCTTGGCGCTGGTGCGAACCTCGCGGTTGCCGAGTTCCGGATGCTGATGAATATCGCGCCGCCACTCGACCATCGACGCATCGACGCTGCGCGACAACGCCTCCACGTCGAAGGCCGCGGCGGGCAGAGGCAGGGCGAGCAACGCGGTGAGCAGCAGCGGGAGCCGCAGGCGCAGATTCGGCAACAGACGCATGAGCATTCCTTGGGCAGGCGAAGAATCGAGATGATGCAGTAGGGCACAGTGTGCCGGCGGGTTGCTTAGTGCCTCTGCGCCTTCGATGAGCTGCGATGGCACAAGCGGCGCGCGCGGCACAACCCGCTCGATGCGGCATGCTGCTGCAGCCGGTCGGCGCAGTTCCGTCGGCTCAGCCTTGTTTCAACCCACCCTGGATTTGAACGATGTCCTACGTGCGCTGCCTGCGCGGCCTGGTTTCGGGCCATGAGTACCCGGCCGATGTGCCGATGAATCTCGACCCCATCGATGGTCGGCCGGTCGAGATGGTGCTGGACCTCGAACGGCTCGCGCGCGAGCAGCCCGATCTCGGCTGGTACCAGCCGCAGCGCCGCGACATGTGGCGTTTCGGCGGGCTGATGGCGCTGGACATCAACGATCCCGCCGACGCCGCGCACGTTGTTGCCCTGGGCGAGGGCGGCACGCCCCTTCTCCCGTTCGAGCATCCCGCAGCCAGCGCAGCCGGGCTGCGCCTCCAGCTCAAGGAAGAGGGACGCGCCGTGCCCGGGTTCGGCGCCAACCCGACCCAGAGCTTCAAGGATCGAGGCATGGCGATGGTGGTGGCGCAGGCGCGGCGGCTTGGACTTCGCAAGCTGGCGGTGCCGACCCAGGGAAATGCAGGCGATTCGCTGGTGCGCTATGCCTTGTCAGCAGGCATCGAGGTGCACGTCGCGATGCCGCCGGATACGCCATTGCCGATTCTGGGCAGCGTCGCCGCTGCGGCACTCCGGTTTCCTCAGCAAATCCGGCTGAGCCTGGTCGGCCCGACCATTCGCGAAGCGGGGGCATTCCTGAAGACCGAGGTGGTTCCTCAGGGTTGTTTTCTGGTCGCTACCTTCCAGGAGCCGGGCTGGCGCATCGAGGGCAAGAAGAGCCTGGGCCTCGAACTGGCCGAGCCTGCGCCGGGCGAGACCCGCTGGCAGCTGCCGGACGCGGTGATCTATCCCACCGGCGGCGGCACCGGCGTGCTCGGCATGTGGAAAGCCTGGGATGAGCTTGAAACCCTCGGCGTGATCGACAGCCGCCGGCCGCGCATGCTGTGCGTGCAGAGTGAGGCCACGCCGCCGCTGGTGCGCGCCTTCGAAACGGGTGCCAGCGACACCACGCCGGTGATTGCAGGGCATACGCTTTCGACCGGCTTGAACGTGCCGGGCGGCGTCGGCCACTTCCGTGTACTGGAGATCATCCGCGCGTCCGGCGGCGCCGCGGTGGCGGTGAGTGAGGACGATACCGCGGCCGAGTTGCGCCGGATCTGGGCGGGTCAGCGCCTGTGGATCAGCCCGGAAGGCGCCGCCTGCGCGGCGGCCATTCCCCAGCTGCTGGACCGCCGATTGCTGAAGCGTGACGAGCGGGTGGTGGTGGTCAACACCGGCTCGGCGGAGAAGTATCTGCCCGAGCTGCGGCACCTTCTGAGCTGAGCCACTGCAACAGCGGAGCGCGCGAGGCTGCCGATGTTGGCAAGCTCGCGCGGCGCTGCCGCGCGAGCTTGGATGCGCGGAGCCGCCGCGATCAGTTCACCGGCAGACCATAGCCATGGCCGCGGTAGATCTTCAGGCGCCAATCGCCGGTCTGCCATTCGCCCTCGGTGTCACGGCTGGAGAGGCGCTCACGCACCAGCAGGCGTGCCTGCGGGTCGAGGCTGCCATCGCCCGGCGCAAAGGGATTGCCCAGCAGTGTCCATTCGCGCAATTGCTGCAGCTGGCAGCTCGGCTCGATCGGCTGCGGACATTGCGCGTGCCAGACCTGGGTGACGCTGTCGTAGTGTAAGCGTCCGCCCACCTCACCTACCTTCCTGACCTGATTCTCCCGACCGTCTCCGGTTTCCCCAACGGAGGAGCGGTCGATGGCGTGTTCGGAGGTGCGGCGGTGGCGGGCGCATGTGCG
>NZ_JBILJQ010000072.1:0-25727 GCF_044377145.1 Aquimonas sp. | reverse complement strand
AAGCTCACGCTGGCCACAGAGAACCACATGAAAGAACTCGAACAGCGGCCGGAGGTCGTGCGGGCCTACTTTCAGGACCCAAAGGTCAAGTACGCGGCTTGATGGATAAATGCCGCCGGGTCAATAAGGCTCGAAGCCGTTCGCGAACACGGCCACAGGCAAAGGCACCGCCAGCCACACGTCGCGCAGCTGCTGCTCGGCGAACACGCCCACCGGGCGCGGATCGGAGCCAAGAGCGAGCCGTCCGCTGTGGCCGCGCTGGTTGGTCTCGGTGTCGCTGATCATCACGCTGCGCTCGATGCTGCTGCAGGCCGGATCGCTGCACGCCCACCAACCGCCACTGCCGGTCGTGCCGCTGCTGTAGACCGGCAGGTCGCCCGGACGCAGCAGCAGCTGGCTGGCGATATCGAAGGGGTTGGGCAGGGTCACGCGGCTGGCGCTGGAGCAGCTGGCATCCGCGCAGGTGACGAGGTTACGCGCACCGGCGAAGGTGTTCTCCAGCAGCACCGGTCGATTGTCGGCGCGTACCGCGATGGCACCACCATTGAAGATCTGCTCGGTGCCGAGGGTGCGCACGGTGGCGCTGGTGCATTCCAGATCGTCACAGCGCGCAACCCGCAGTGCGCCGGTGAACGTACCGGGCGTGGGCTGGCTGGACAGCGCCCAGGTGATCACCGGGCGGCCGTCGCCGCCGATCGCCAGCCCAAGGCCGGACACCGATGTCGACTGCTGCGAGGGATCCGGTTCGTCGGCTACCAGTCGGGTCTGCCCGCTGCTGCAGTTCACGTCCGCACACGAGAACACCGAGACCGCGTTGGTGCTGCGGCTCATGTACAGCATCAGCGGCCGTCCATCGGCGCGAATCGCCAGTTCGGTGAAATCGCCGGTGGCATTGCCCGAGCCGCTGACCTCGCGATGCGTGCCGGTGCTGCAGTCGGCGTCCGCGCAGTCCCAGGCGGCGCTGCCGCCGACGTTGGAGTAGTAGGCGAACGGCCGGCCGTCCGGACGCAGCGCGATCGAAGGCCTCGACGCATCGGCATTCGCGCCGCCGGTGTCGCGATAGACCACCGAGCTGCACAGCCGGTCGGTGCACACACCGATGCGAGGCCGGCGCAGCTTGGTCCAGATCGCCACCGGGCGGCCGTCGGCACGGAGTGCGACATCGGGGGCAAGGGCGGGCACACCGTTGGCGATGCGGCGGATAAACGCCGTGCAGGCAATGGTGGTGCATTGGGTCGAGCGCATTTCGCTCAGCGCGGCGTCCTGGTACTGGATCAGCGGACGGCCCACGGAGTAGGCCAGGGCGACGCTGCTCGGCCCGAAGCCGGGGCCGGCTTCCAGCGTCAGGCGCTGCGGGCTGCCGCAGGCGGCATCGTTACAGACCGTAGCGAGCATCGCCCCGGCGGCGGGCTGGTGGTGGCTGACCAGCAAGTGGCCGTTCGGCAGCCGCGTTGCTGAGGGCGCGAAGCCGCGGCCCGCGCCATCCAGCGTCGACTGCCCGGCAGACGCACAGTTGCCGTCATTGCAGCGCAGGCGCTCCAGCGTGCCGCTGCTGCCGCCGCGGAAGACCAGATCGACGAAACCGCTGGTGTCGAGGGTGATCGCCGCATCGCCCCCAGGCCCGATCGCGAACGACTGGAAGTTGCCGGTGCCGAAGGGCGCCACGCCGCGGGCCAGGCGCAGCTCACCGCTGCTGCTGTCGTCGTAGGCGAGCCACAGCAGGTTGTTCGCGAAGGCCATCGAAGGATTGCGGCCGCGGTCGCCCAGGCTGTCGATGACGACACTGCTGCCGCTGTCGCAGACCGCGTTGGCGCATCGATACAGGCGCAGATCGCCGTTAGTCGCGTCGTAGTAGGCCACGTAGGGGAAGCCCGTCACGGGGTCGATCGCAGTCGCGGTGCCGACGCCGACATCGTTGAGCGTATCGAGCACGCGCAGCGTCGCGAAGTTGCAGGATGAGTCGAAGCAGTCCGCCGCCTCCAGATCACCACTGGTCGCGTTGTAGAAGGCCGCGAACGGTCGCTGCGTCAGTGCGATGCGGCGCGCGGCGCTGACATGCCGCCCGCGATCATCGCCGCTGGTGAGGCGAACTTCCGGCGCACAGCCATCGCTGCAGGACCCCGCAAACAGCGACTGCTCGTTGGCGACGTAGTGGAAGCCGGTCCACTGATCGCCGCTGCCGAATCGCGTCACCGCGAGGTGCTCACCGAAATCGTCCTGCCCGTCGAGCAGGCGGACGGCATAGCCCGGCCCCGGCTGCGACTGTCCCCAGGCCAGCGCCGGCAGTATCAGCATCCACAGCAGCAGGCTGACCCCGCCACCCACCAGGCACCACGATGTGTTGTTCGCTTGCGCACGCATTTGCCCGCCACTCCTGATTGAGATCGGGGGCAGAACGCGCTCCCGTGGAATGGCTGACGACGAAGTGCCTGCAAACGTATCAGTGCTCAGGAGAGATGGCCTGAGCGCCCGCGGCCGATAGGCCCGTACGCGCTTCGCCGGAGCGGGCGTGGCGGTGAGGATCCAGCGACCGCTGGGCTCGTTTGACACCAGCGCAGAACCGCTCGGGCGGCATGCGCACACCCCTTCACTCGCTGCACTGGCTTGGTGGGTTTTTGGGGCGGCAATGCCTGGGGCTCCCGAAGAGACCGAGAACCCTAATGTCGCGATGCATGCCGCGCCGCTGAGCCGGCCCGGGACGCAGCCACCCGTGGCCACGAGAGGATGGTCAAGCCAAGAGGGAATCTGCAGGAAGCGAGAGACGTCCGGGCCGCGGGAGTCATCCTGTCGGCCCTGTTGTCACGGTCGGCGCACGGGCGACGCGCCCCGTGCTACTGAGCCTCGGCGCCCACCGTGGTCTTGACCCAATCAACCGCGGTGGCGAACGTGCGACCCATGTTGTTGTGCCCCAGGCCCGAGAACAGCACGTAGTCGAACCGATGCCCTTGCTGGCGCAGGGCCTGCAGGCGTTCGATCGACAGATCGACCGGAACGCTGCCGTCGTTGTCGCTGAACAGCCACAGCCCCGGGATCGAGAGCGACTTCAGCGTTTCGCCGGAGTCCGTATCGCGGCCCAGGAAGTCCGGCCAGATGTACGCCTCGGTTCGCGCGCGCAAAGCTTCCTCGTACGTGGGCACCGTCAGACTGTCGCCGTCGGCGGTGTACTTGCTGAAGATGTCCTCCTCGCTCACCTTGCAGACCGGGCTGCTCCAAAGCAGCAGAAAGCTCGCACGCGGGCTCTTCTGCGCGGCGATGGGCGCAATCCAACCTGCTTGGCTGATACCTGCGAAGCCGACGCGCACGCCGCCCAAACCGGGATGGCCGGCGAGTGTCTCGATCGCAGCGACCGCGTCGTCGGCCAGCAGCTCGATGTTCTTCTGGCTGACACTCTGGTTGCCTTCGTACTCACCGCCGGATGCACCCGCACCGCGCTTGTCATAGACCAGGGCTGCGATGCCTGCCTGCGCGAAGCGCTGGGCGACAGCGAGGCTTCTCGCTTGCCTGCCAGACCCATGGATGAACACAACCGCTGCGTGGACGGGCTGATCAGCCGGGAAGACGATCGACCCCGACAGCGCGACGCCGTGGCTTTCAAACTCGACATCTTCAATGCGTGGCTCGGCGGCGAAAGCCGGAGCATTGAGTAGGAAGCTGAGCAGAAGTCCGAACACTGTTGTCTTCATGGGGCCACTCGTGGCGTTGGACAGAACCTTGAACAGGAAGGACTCAAGCCTAGCCTGGAACGCACGAACCGCGGCTCGCCGCTACCGCCGAGCGGCTAAATCAGCCCGCGAACACGGTACGAAGCTCGACCTGCCCCTGGTTCTCTGACGCCTTGTCTAGCTCCACCTTGCTATCCGGGATCGCCTAGACTCGCGGCCTGCCACGGACGAACGCGTGGCATCACCTATCGCAGGCTGGTCAGGGTTAGAAATCGAATGAAGAAGCAAGTTTTGGAGTTCAACGAATACGTCTTGTTCTCCGAAGAAGAAGCCCGTGCGCTCGATGCCCGCGTGGTGTTGCGCGAGAGCCGGGGCAAGCAGGTGCCCTATGTGGCCTGCCTCGTCCGCGACAAGGAAGTGCAACTCAAGCCCGAGGAACGGACCCGCCAGCTGTGGCTGGCCCGTCTGATCGACAAGCTCGGCTATACCCGGTCGCGCATCGCCATCGAATACCCGATCACCTTCGGGCGCGACAGTTCCAAGCGAGCCGACATCGTGGTGTTCGACGCCGACCGCCCTACCGTCCCCTACATCATCGTCGAGGTGAAACAGGCCAAGTATAAGGACGGCAAGGAGCAGCTTCGGTCGTATGCCCATGCGACCGGCGCACCCCTTGCGGTGTGGAGCGATGGCATCTTGGCCGAGGTCTGGCACCGCAAGAACCCCAACTACTTCATGCCGATCCATGAAGTACCCAGAGCAGATCAGACCATCGAACAGGTCGTGGATCAGCCCTGGACGATCCAGACCCTGATCGAACTCGAGGACGAGCGGGTGAAGGAGGGCAAGTTCGCGCGTTCCCTGCGCGACCTGATCGAAGACATGGAAGACGAGGTTCTGGCGAATGCCGGCGTCGATGTGTTCGAGGAAGTCTTCAAGCTGATCTTCACCAAGCTCTATGACGAAATGACATCGCACCGGCTGGGCAATGCCCTGCGGTTCCGCAACCAGAACACCGCCGCCCAGCTCAAAGTTTCGATCCAGAACCTGTTCGACGACGCCAAGAAGAAATGGCCTGGCGTCTTCCTCGACGATGAGCGCATACGCCTGTCGCCCGACCACCTGCAAGTCTGCGTCGGGTCGCTGGAAGAATGGAAACTGTTCAACTCCAACCTCGACGTGATCGACGACGCCTTTGAATACCTGGTCTCCAAGTCGTCAAAGGGCGAGAAGGGCCAGTACTTCACCCCTCGCTGGGTGATCGACATGTGCGTCAAGATGATGAACCCGACAGAGGGTGAGAGCGTGGTGGACACTGCCTGCGGCTCGGCGGGGTTCACTGTGCACAGCATGTTCCACGTCTGGCGGCAGATCATGCGGGCCACGGGACGTGAGGAAAGCCACCTGTTCACTATGGAGGCTAAGCCGCCGCGCTGCACCGACTATGTGCGCGACAACGTGTTCGCCATCGACTTCGACGAAAAAAGTGTCCGCGTCTCGCGCTGCCTCAACCTGATCGCGGGCGACGGCGAAACCAACGTGCTGCACTTGAATACCCTCGACTGGACCAAATGGGACGAGACTGCCAAGCAGAACGAATGGCTCGATACCTACGGCGACGGCTGGCGGCGCCTGCGCAAGCTCCGGGTGAAGGAAAAGGGCGAGGCAGTGGACAGCCCGAGCTATCGCAGCTTCGGCTTTGACGTACTGATGGCGAACCCGCCGTTTGCCGGAGACATCAAACAGTCCGACATGCTTGCACCCTATGATTTGGCCGAGAAAGCGAGTGGAAAGCGTGAAACATCGGTTGCCCGCGACCTGCTGTTTGTTGAACGCAACCTCGACTTTCTTAGGCCCGGGGGGCGGATGGCGGTTGTTCTGGCGCAAGGGCGGTTCAACAACTCATCTGACAAACGCATGCGCGAGTTCGTCATGGAGCGCTGCCGCATCCTTGCTGTCGTTGGGTTGCATGCGAACACCTTCAAGCCGCACACCGGCACCAAAACCAGCGTTTTGCTGGTCCAGAAATGGAACGATGATGCCAAGGCGGGGCCGCTTTGTCCGAGGGTCGAGGACTACGACATATTCTTTGGCACACAGCAGGTTGAAAGCGTCGATAATTCGGGCCGTAAGGTGTATCGCAAAAACTCGGACGGTACGTTTATGCGCGACACACACGGCCATTTCGTTGTGTCGCATGATCTGTTCAACCATGATGGTCTAACAGAGGACGGTATAGCGGAAGCCTTTGAGGAATTCGCCAGAAAGGAGGGTTTCAGTTTTTTTCGGGTCGCCCCTTCGACCAAGGCCGCCTAAGCGGTCTGTTGAAGGGGCTTGAGTTCAGCTTGGTGCCACGCACCCAGCTGGAGTTCTCCGGACGGATAGATGCCGAATACTACCGCCCCGCTTTTCTTGCGCTGGAAGAATTGGTCAAGAAAAGAGGAGGCAAGCCTCTTGCCAATGTAGCCGAGTTTCTGATCGGTCCATTTGGCTCTGCTTTCACGGTAGACAACTTCACTGACGATAGTCAATACCGGTACATTCGCGGCAAAGATGTTAAGCCGCTTGCTTTGATGGATGATGACAACGTCTTCATGCCTCACGAAGACTTCAATCGCCTCTCGAAGTATGCGCTCCAAGATGGCGATGTACTCGTTTCGGTAGTTGGAACACTTGGCAATGCTGCGCTTGTAACGCCGAAGGACCTTCCCGCAATCTTTAGCTGCAAGAGCACGGCAATTAGAAATGCAACGATCAACCCCGTTTACTTGACTGCTTATCTGAATTGTCGGTTTGGGCGTGAACTGATGCTGCGTAAGGAGCGAGGGGCTATCCAGAAGGGGTTGAATCTTGATGATCTCCGGGACGTCCCCGTCTTTGTTCCGTCGCCAGTTTTCCAAAAGGAAATCGAACTGAGATTCCGACGCTCGCTGGCAATGACCGCCGAACTCAAGCGCCAGATGGAACAGGCGGGGGAAGTCCTTTTGTCCAACCTCGGCCTTGCCGATTTGGCCTCGACTGAACCGCTCACCTACACCGCCCGCGCATCGGATGTCTTCGCCGCTGGCAGGATTGACGCCCAGTATTTTCGACCCTTGTTCGCCGAAGTGGAAGACAGGCTTCAAGCAACTGGTCGTGCCGTCGATCTTGGCAAGATCCTGTCAGTCAATGCTCGTGGCAGGCAGCCGCAATACGATGACACTGGTTTGCCTGTCATTAATTCAAAGCATGTCCGCATCCATCGGGTAATCCTCGAAGATAACAGGACCGCGGCAGAATGCGGTTCACCGGTCATCATCGAGACAGGCGACGTGCTCCTGAATGGCACTGGGATTGGAACCATCGGCCGTGCTGCTCCCTATTTGCATCAGGCACGAGCGCTTCCAGACAATCACGTCACGGTGTTGCGGACCGATGCAGTTGACCCGGTATATCTGTCAGTCTTCCTGAATAGCCCGCTCGGACAGCGGCAAATCGAACGTCACATAAAGGGATCATCGGGTCAAATCGAACTTTATCCGAACGACATCGCCCGGATCATAATCTGGAACGCGCCGGATACAGTGCAACAGTCGATTCGCGCGGCGATCCTTTCGGCATTCGATGAGGAGGGGCGCGCCAAAGATTTGTTGGAGGCGACTAAGCGCGCTGTCGAAATTGCGATTGAAGTCGGCGAAGCCGCCGCCATGGCCTACCTTGACCGAGCAGATAAGGTGATCTGATGGCCCTGCCTGCCCACGCTGCCGACTGGATGAACCGCGCCGAGATCGATTACATCGGCCCTTTCGTGAAAGCCTGGGCTGCGTTCAATGCGTGGTATCGACATGCATCGGGATCGCGAAAAGACCGCGACGGGTTGCGGTTTGTAAAGACACTGCCGAACCCTGTGCGCGGCGGAATCATGCCACTGCTGCGCCCCGTTCAACGCGACGGCCACGGCAATATCCTTGCGGATGGTGAAGCGGCGCAGAAGCTTAAACTGTTGATCCGTGACTTGCATGTGTGCCTTGATGCCTTCCATATCGAGGTGACGCGGGATGAGGACGTGGTTGAGCGAATCTCGTTTCGGTCTGTTTGCATCAGTCAGGGCGCGGCACTTCCACAGAGTTCAGAAAGCTATGGGCTGCGTTACCTAGTCGAAAAGGCGAATGGCGGTTGGCAATGCACAGTTAGGTCCATCGCTAAGCCTGCAAATGTACGGGTGACCATTCCGACCGGAGGCTATGACGTGAGCGCTCTTCAAGGTCATCCGCAGTTTGCGACACTGTCAGGTGCGCAGCGGGCCGCGCTGTTGGGGGTGTTCAATCGCTGCAATCCTCGGCCGTTCACCGATCTGTTCGCGGGGGGTGACGCCGGGATCGTGGCGAGCGACATCACGTTCAAATGCCGCGATCAGCAGTTGTTCGAGGGCTTGATCGAGGTGATCTATGGGCTGCGCAACACACTCCTCCATGGGGAGTTGCAGCCGTCACCCCAAGCCTTTGCAGCCTATGAGCCTGCCTATCGGATACTGCTGACTTTCCTTGGGTGTGTGAAATAGTGAGGGGCTTGGTTTCAGATCCATCCGCGCGCCATGAAAGCGCCTAAACGAGTTCCTCGGCCAGAGAACTCTCCGCCGAAATCCGCAAAGCCCGCTAGTTGGTGGGTTTTGCTGTTTTTACTTGGGATTTTTCGGTTGGTTTCTGGCGCCGCTTTCCGCGAGTGGCGAGTCAAGGCCTTCCACGACGAGATCCGCCCTGGCCAACCCGCGCTGATCGCTGTGTAGTTGAGTCACCCGTTGCCACCGGTCTCCCTCTGACACTTCCGCGAAGCCTTCTTCCTTTCGCGCGGGGTGTCCTGCTCCAACCGAGCCTGCTGCTCCGGCATCACGCGGCGGCCGAGTTCGAACACCGCCGAGGCTGCGGCGAAGAACAGCAGGAAGCTCTGTACGCCGTGTGCGGCGATGATGCGGGTGGGCCAGATTGCGGCGGAGATCGCGTTCTTCAGCGATTCGACGCTGAAGCCGATCAGCCATTCGCGCAGCATGCCCTGCACCCATTCGGCGCCCTCGCGGGTTTCGCGCAGGCCTTCGATCAGGCTGAGCAGCTCCAGCCGCAGGAAGAAGGACAGTGCGATCAGCCCATAGACGCCGGCGCCCCATTGGCTCAGGTGCCGATCCAGCATGCGGTCGATCGGCCGGCCCAGTGGTGCGGGCAGCAGGCTCAAGGTGGCGGCGCCGACGTAGGTGAATACGAACACGCACCACAGCGGCAGCAGCGGATGGTCGAGCAGGGCGTGCTCGGGCAGCAGTCGGCGCGCGAGCAGCAGGGCGACGGCGGAGGCGGCCAGTGTCGGTAGCAGGATCAGGGCAGCGCGATGCGGGTGTTCGGTGCTCATGGCAAAGCCCTGCGATGACGGTGCTGACAAACAGCGGCGCGGCGTGATGCCGGGGTGGTAGCGGATGTGACGCTGCCGCGGCCGCGGCAGCTGCGCGACATCTTCGCTGATGTGCGCGCCGTTGCCGCAGGGCGGACACTCGATGGGTCGCAGCGCGCAGGCCAAATCCACGAGCCACGAGCCACCAGTTACCAGTCACCAGTCACCAGTCACCAGTCACCAGTCACCAGTCACCAGTCACCAGTCACCAGTCACCAGTCACCAGTCACCAGTCACCAAGCATCAGGCATCAGGCATCAGGCGTCAGCAGTGAGGCAGCGGTCTTACGCCCTCAGCCTTAACTCCGCAGCCACCAACCCAAAGCCATCGTTCTCAAGCCATCAGCCATCAGCCATCAGCCATCAGCGGCAAGTCAGCGATCCGCAACCAGCCGTCAGAGGTCACCGGTCACTGGCCTTCACCCCTCACCCCTCAACGACTCGGCCGGATCGATCCCAGCACTCGCGCGGGCCGGGAGGTAGGCGGCCAGCGCCGCCAGCAGGGCCAGCAACAGCGGCACGCCGATGAAGGCGAGCGGATCGAACAGGGTGATGCGGTCGGTGAGCTGGGCCAGCAGTCGGGTCAGCACGAAGGCCAGCGGCAGGCCGATGGCGAGGCCGAGGAGGATCTGCCGGCGGGCATCGCGCATCACGGTGGCGATCAGGCGCTGGCGCGAGGCGCCCAGGGCCAGCCGCAACCCGAGTTCGCGCCGCCGCTGCTGCACGCCGTAGGCGACCAGGCCGTACAGCCCGAGGCAGCTGATCACCAGCGCAACCGCGCCCAGGCCGCTGGCCACTTCGGCCGCGACGATCACCGGCAGGCGCTGGATGCGCAGCGCATCGGTGAGCGGGGTTGTGCCGCAGTCGTCCTGCGGCGCGAGAGCGGCGCAGGCGGTGAAGACTGCTGCGCGCGTCTGTGCCCGTGTGTCGCGCAGGCGCAGCAGCAGGCTGCCGAGTGCGGCTTCGCCGATCTGCCCCGGCACATACACCACCGGGCCGTCGCCGCCGACGAACAGAAAGCCGGTAGCGATGTCGGGCACCACGCCGACGATCTCGACGCGGCGTCGCAGTTCGCCGCTGGTCTCGATGTCGCCCCTCTCGCCGGCCAGCCGCAGCCGCGTCTGTGCCGCGCCGGAGGCTTCGATCAGGTCCAGGCTGCGGCCGATGGGATCGGCGCCGGGCCACAGGCGCTCGGCGGCGCTGCGCGAAATCACGGCGACCGATGCATGGCGGTCCTCGTGCGCGCGCAGCAGACGCCCGCGCAGCGGCGCGAGGCCGAGCAGCTCGAACCAGGCTGCATCGACCGGGCGCAGCTGCGCTGCGGCGCTGTGTGCGCTGCCGTCGTCGAGTTCGGCGCGTGCGGCCACGCGTTCGGGCTCGCCCATCAGCGGCATCAGACTGCTGGCGGCGATGCCCTCGACCTCGGGCAGGCTGCGCAGATGCTGAGCCAGTCGCTCCGGCGCGCTGCCGGCGCTCAAGCCGACCAAACGTTCAGGTGCATAGCCGAGTGGTGTGTCCAGCGTGCGCCGCGCGTTGGCGGCGATCAGGCCGGCGATCACCAGCAGAAAGCAGCTGGCCGCGATCTGGGTGACCATCAGCGCCGCGCGCAGCCGCGGTGCATCGCCACCGCGCATGGCCTGGCCCAGCTGCTGGGCATTGCCGCTGGCGCGGCTGCGGCGGGTGACCACCAGCGCCGGCAGCAGGCCGAACGCCAGCGTGCAGACGAAGGCCAGGCCGAGCACCGGCAGCAGGCTGTGCGCGCTCAGGCGTACCTCGATCAGGCTGATGCCCATCTCCGCGATCAGGCTGAACACGCGCGCATGCACCGGCCCCAGCAGCACGGCGCCCAAGGCCAGTGCCAGCACGCTGGCGCCGAGCCCGAGCAGGCCGCATTCCAGCCACAGCTGCAGCAGCAGGCGCAGGCGCGATGCACCCAGCGCGGCGCGCACTCCGAGTTCGCTGGCGCGCGCCGAAAAGCGCGCCAGCACCAGGTTGGCGAGGTTGGCCGAGGCCACCAGCAGCATCAGCAGAATCGCGATGCCGGCGGGCATTGAGGCCAACACCATTTCCTCGCGGTCGCCGGCGTTCAAGCGGCCCTGGCCCATGTTCAACCGCAGCCCCGCCAGCGCCAGATCGGGTGGGCGGGTGCTCGCCATCGCCTGTGCGGCGGGCTGCAGCTGCTGCTCGGCGAGGCCGATGTCGGCCTCCGGCGCGAGAAAGCCGCCGACCTCGTAGCGCAGTTCGGGCATATCCGAAGCCGGCTGCGGGAACACCGCGCGATAGTCACGCTGGCGCACAAAAAACAGCTGGGCGATCGGATGGTTGCCGTTGAAGCCGCGGTCGGCCACGCCGATCACGGCGAAGTTCTGGCCGCCGATATCGAGGCTGCGGCCGACCACATCGGGCGCGCGCTCGAACAGCTGCGCCCAGCCCGCCTCGCTCAGCACTACGCCCATGGCCTCGTCTGAATCCGCATTCGCTGGATCGAACACGCGGCCGATGCGCGCGCCGATGCCGATCTGCTGGAAGTAGTCGGGCGACACCGCGATGCCCATGCCGCGCTGCACCTGTCCGCGCAGCACGGGCTGGCTGAAATTGGCCAGGCTGTACAGCCCTGCCAGCGCGGGCGGCGGCGATTTCACCAGGGCATCGGCCTCATCCGCAGTGAAGCGCGAGTAGGCGCGGTTCTCGGGGCTGTAGCCCTGCAGCTGCACCCAGCGGTCGACGCGCTCGATCGGTGGCGACTGGTAGGCGTAGACGGCATAGATGGCGTGCAGCAGCAGGGCCGCGGCCAGCGGCAAGGCCAGCACCACGGTGGCGGTGAGGGCATACAGCGGGCTGCGCCGCAGCCCGCGCAGCGCGTACAGCACATCACCGCGCAGCTGATCCAGCAGGCGCAGCCCGCGCGCCGCGCGCACGTCATCGCGATGCAGCTGAACCATGCCGAGCTCAAGCCGCGCGCGGCGCAAGGCTTCGCTGCGCGGCAGGCCCTGTGCCTGTAGCTGGTCGGCGCGGGTCTGCAGGTGGAAGTCGAGCTCGTCATCAAGTTCGCGCTCGACCCGCGCACGGCCGGCGAGGTCGCGCAGCCATTGCCACACTCGGCGCGGGCTCATGCGCGCAGGCTGCCGGGTTTGGCGCCGAGCACGGCGTCCATCGCTTCAACCAGCTGCCGCCACTGGCGAGTGTCTTCGCTCAGGCGTTTGCGGCCGGCGGCGGTCAGCGCGTAGTACTTGGCGCGCCGGTTGTTGTCCGACACGCCCCATTCGCAGCTGACCAGGCCCTGCGCCTCCAGCCGATGCAGGGCCGGGTACAGCGCGCCCTGTTCGACCAGCAGCACATCGCCGGAGCTGTGCTGGATGCGTTGCAGCAGGCCGAGGCCGTGCTCCGGCCCCAGCGACACCGCTTTCAGCGCCAGCAACTCAAGGGTGCCGGGCAGGACAGCTTGGCTCATGGACTCACCTAGATTGTTTAGGTAAGTGAGCCTACTCCACTAAACTGCTGAGGGGAAGGCGCAGGCGCGCCGAGTCCCGTGGGCCACCGTGCTGGGCTCAGCAGCGCCCGGGCCGCAGGTGCAGCACGCCGCCCATCGGGCCTTCGACCAGCATCACGCCCTGGCTGCGGCCAACGACATCCCAGCTCGCGTCGGCACCGCCGAACATCGAGTGGTCGACATAGAAGCTGCGGCCGGCGCGTCGCAGCGGGAATTTCGGACGCTCCACCCCAACCGGCGCCTGCGCGCGCGAAGGCAGATAGGTGACGTAGTCGCTGCCGAAGTACCAGTGGATGTTGTCCAGATACTTCTCGCTGTCGACTGTGGTCGACACCGCGAACTCGCACCAGTCGCCGACCAGGGCGCTGGCGTCGGCTTCTTCCGGTTCCGCGGGCGCACGGCCGGACACGGTGGGGTCATCGATCCTCACCTCGCCGCTGCCCTCACCGTCGCAGGGCACCTGTCGGTACTCGTAGCCGCCACCGGCGCTGGGGCATTTGTAGACCTTGGCCGAGGCCGTCGTCGAAAAGAAGGCGAGGGCGAACAGCATAAGGACGATGCGTGGTATGTAGGCGAGTCGAGAGGGCACGGGCCGCGGAGAATACGCGGGTCAAGCGGATTGGGCCTGGCCCCGCTCTTGAACGCCATAGTTCTTCACACGCGGCGTAGTCGCTATGACTCTCGAACAAGCGATGCAGCGCTCAGCGCCGCCACACCAGCAGCGTGATCACACCCGCCACCACGCCCCAGAATGCGGACCCGATGCCGAGCAGGCTGACGCCCGAGGCGGTCACCAGGAAGGTCACCAGTGCCGCTTCGCGCTGCGATTCCTCGCGCAGCGCCGCGGCCAGGCTGTTGCCGATCGTGCCCAGCAGGGCCAGCCCGGCGATGGCGACGATAAGCTCACGCGGGAAGGCCGCGAACAGCGCGGCCACGGTCGCCCCGAACAGGCCGATCAGCAGATAGAACACGCCGGTGGTGATCGCCGCCACGTAGCGGCGATCGGCATCCTCGTGCGCTTCGCGGCCCATGCAGATCGCGGCCGTAATTGCGGCCAGGTTGAGCGCGTAGGCGCCAAACGGCGCCAGCGCCGCATTGGCGACGCCGATCCAGCCGAGGGTGGGCGAGATCGGCACCGCGTAGCCGGAGGCGCGGATCACCGCCACGCCCGGCACGTTCTGCGAGGCCATGGTGACGATGAACAGCGGCAGCGCGATGCCGACCGCGGCCGCAAACGAAAAGGTCGGTGCGATGAACACCGGCGTGGCCAGCTCGACACTGAGCCCAGCGGTCTGCAGCAGCCCCGCGGCGGCCGCGTAGGCCACTCCTGTGACCAGGGTCAGGATCACCGCATAGCGCGGCGAGAACCGGCGCGCGACCACATACACCGCGAACATGCTCAAGACCAGGCCGAGCTGGCTCTGCATCACCTGGAAGGCCTCCAGCCCGAAGCGCAGCAGCACTCCGGCCAACATGCCCGAGGCCAGCGCGATGGGAATGCGGCTGATCATCCGCTCGAACACGCCGCTGAAGCCGGCGACCATCATCAGCAGGGCCGACAACAGGAATGCGCCGATCGCATCCGACAGCGGCAGCCCGGCGCCAGTGCTGATCAGCATCGCCGCGCCCGGCGTCGACCAGGCGGTGACCACCGGCATCCGGTAGCGCAGTGATAGACCGATGCAGGTCAGGCCCATGCCGAGCCCGAGCGCCCACATCCACGAGCTGATCTGCGCCGGCGTCGCGCCGAGCGACTGCGCGGCCTGGAACACAATCGCGGCCGAACTGGTGAAGCCCACCAGCACGGTCACCAGACCCGCGGCGATTGCGGAGATCGAAAAGTCGCGTAGCAGCTGAGGCTTGGCGGGTTGGGTGGCGGTCTGCATGAGTGCGCGATCGGGGTCGGTTCTGGCTTCAGGGTCGGGACGGCGGTGGCGGGCGGAACCGTTGCGCGCGGGCTCGCCGGGGCAATTCGCGAGACGGTGTGGGAGACGCTGCCGCGGCATGCACGGCCAGCGTCGAACGACAGCGGCGATCCTGCCACGTTCGCAGCCCTTTTCGCGATGCAGGCTGCTTGGTCGATGATCATGCTGACGTTCACACCCAACTGCTTGCTTTGCCAGCGCGAGGCCTCGTCATCGCTGGAGATTCGACGCGGCTGCGGAGCAAGAGGCAGGATCGACAACCACCCGATTGCACCGCTATCTTCGCAGTCGATCGCGTGGGGCCGTGCATGTGGGTGCAGCGCTGCATACGCGGCCCGATCAGGAAGTCTCAAGATGAACCGGTGCGGATTCGACTCATGCTCACTACAGGTTGGAAGTCGCCCGTCATCCCGTGATTCCTTGCAGGCTGCTGAACCGCTGTATTGCCGAAGCAAGAGCCATCGGCGAGCGCCTTCGCAATCGAGACCGAAGAAGGCGAAGACCTCATCCTCGTTCCATTGCTGAACGGGCGCGCTGCAATCGACCGTGCCTACCAGCTGAGTCGCGCCGACGACAACTCGATGTTTGGATTCAGCTCAACGCTCAACTCGCTGTTGCCATAGCGGAGCTTGCGTGCGAAGCGCCCGTTGACGCGTACGACCGGGTTGACGGGGGGCTGGGTCGAGTGGTTTCGGCAAAGGCCTTCTGCGCTTGGGTGGGTGACCACTTCACGCCCGGGCGTGTCAGGGCCTGCTGGGCCACCGCCTGGAAGCCGCCGGGGTTGGTCAGCACGCGGCGGCCCGAAAGCTGCGAGGGGCGGGCCTTCGCGTACACGCCCTTGCCCAGGCGCAGCAGCTGGCGCTCGGCGACCAGCGCCCACAGCGCGCGGATGATCTGGTCCTCGCCGCTCATGTCCGCAATGTCGCGCGTCAGAAGCACATCACGCCTGCAGCGAGCACGGCGAGCCTCGTTTCGAGCTTGCAGTGAGTTCTTGCGCATGGATGCCTCCCAGGTTCGATGGAGCGCACAGAAACCCGGCAATCTGACACGCGAAAACGCGACAGTTTGTTGAGCTGTGAGCTGTGAGCTGTGAGCTGTGAGCTGAGGCGTGAAGCAGCGAACGGTCGGGTGAGGTGAGGCCAGCTGCTCGGGGTTCCCCAGGACACGCTTCCGGCAGGCTGATCTTCAACGCCCCTCAAGTTGACGGAACCATCCCGAACCGTCGCCGCTCGACAACGCGGATCAGCGCAAGCGCCGCATCGCGATTGCGCGGCTGTGTGCGCAGCAGTGTCTGGATGCCCTTCTGGGCGGCATCCAACTTCCCGGCTGCAAGATCGGCCTGCACGCTCGACTCGATGCGCTCGATCATCATTGCCGACAGCACGCAGGCGATTCGTCCCAACATCTGCGGTGCCTCTTGAGTGTTGCGCGGCATTTTCGTCGATTGTGGGGGTGGCCGATCGTCGCCTGGAAGGCCGTGGAGTCGCGCTGCGCTGGGTGACCTGACTGCAGGTACGCGGCGCTTCGGGGTGTGGTTGCCGATTCTGCAGGGGCGGCGGGCTTCGCGGTTTGGATGCCACTGCGCGTCGACCGGGGTTGTGGCCCGCCGTGCTGTCCGCGGGCTCAGGATTCGACTCGCCGCTGTTTCGCCCGCGCGCGCGCTGGGCCACGCGGCCTGCCGGGTGCCTTCTGGACTGCGGAGTCGGCTCTCTGTCGCAGCCCTGGCGGGCCGCTGTCGTCACCCATGGCTGCAATCTGGCGGGATGATGGTCGCCACCCGAGTCCTTGATGCCGAGGAGCATCCATGCATATCAACAGCAATCGACTTCGTGAGCTGCGCAGCGCCCGCCAGTGGTCGCAGGAGCAGCTGGCCCAGCTGAGCGGCTTGAACCTGCGCACCATCCAGCGGCTTGAGTCCGGCGCGAAGATCTCGACCGAATCCCTGCGGGCGCTGGCCGCCGTGTTCGAGGTGCCGGCCGAGAGCCTGCTGGCGGGCGAGCCGGGTCCGAGCCAGCCGGCCTTGAACGCGATGCGCGAAGGCGGGCTGCGCGGTCTGCAGTTCACGGGCGTCACCGCGCGCGGCGAGTTCTGGTGGTTTGCCTTGGCCGTGGCGATGGTGCTGGCCGTCGCCCAGCTGCTCAGCGAAGCGGTCGGCCCGCTGCCGCTGCAGCTCGTCTCATTGCTGGTGCTGTTGCCGTGGATCGCCGCCTGTAGCCGGCGCCTGCGCGATGCCGGGTTGAACCCCTGGTGGCAGCTGATCAGCCTGGCGCCGGTCGGGGGCATTCTGGTGCTGCTGTATCTGCTCACCTATCCGACCAAGGCGGAGGCGGCCTTGGAGGCGACTGCGGGCTGAGCCTGCAGTCGGGACGTGGCGAAAGAATCGGTCGACACGCGGTGAGTTGCTGCGCTGGGCGCGGGTCGGCGCCTCGATCCGATCCTGCGTCAAGGCCGCCTCGCCAGAGACGGCGGTAGATCGAGGGCTCCGCCGCTGCGCGCGTTCGCCCTACAGCTGCTCGATGCTCGCCAGCACCTTTGCATACTCGTCGGCTTTCTCGGGCGCGCGCAGCATGCAGGCGATACAGGCGGTGCGCGCGGCGTTCTTCAGTATTGCCGTTTGCGCCTCCTGGGTGATCCGGCTCAGCGCGCTCAGCGCGGCGGCCGCCGCCGCCGTGCTCACACGCAGGGCGTGCGCGAAGGCGTCGGCGTTGTCCAGGGTGGCGGCGTTGCTGAACTCGACGGCCTCGACAATCTGCGCGTTCAGGCCGCTGGCCTGTGACTGCAGCGCCGCGTGCGCCTCGGTATAGCGTTGAGTCAAGGCGTCGGCGGGGCCGGTGTCCACCGATGTCGTGGCGAGCGCGGAGCTCACGACATCCACGCTGTAGAGCTGCATCACGCCCTGGGCGGTCGCCGCCTGGCTCAGCGCGTTGAGCTGCTGCTGCGCGCTCACCGCGTTCTGGAAGGCGAGGCCGGTGGAATCGGCCAGGCCCTGGTAGATCGAACCCATCGCCATGGCGGGCGCTTCGCCGAGTACTTTGACATTGGTCTGGGTGACGGCATCGGTGATCTGCGAGTTCACGGTGTCCATGGCGAGTTCCGGGTCGGTGGTGGAAGGGTTCGGCGCGTGCTGCATCGCTTTCCTGCAGATGCGTCGTCGGCGTGTGGTTCAGGCCGTGCGCCCGCTATGCCGGCGTGCATCCAGGCGCAGCGGCCGGGCGGCAGATTCGGCCTTGGCCGGCGGATATCACAGCATGCGCATCGCTTTGAAGGGGGCCCGATCGCGCCCATGCGAGCCCGCGACTGTGGTCGAAATGGGAACATGCCCGGCGTATGACTTCGCAAAGGCCTGGCAACCCTCGACTGTGGCAGCCTTGGTCGGCCGCAGATCATTGGACGCACACCGCGAGCAACGTCGGTGCTACTGCGCTGGCGGCTTCTTCAGGTTCGGCAGATGCCCGCGCGGAAAGCGGAAGTCGCGCCAGCGTGCCCAGGCCAGGGCACCGAAGTAGAGCGCGCCGAAGGCGATCACGATGTGCGGGTTGTCGACCCACTCGCCGCTGCCCTCCAGGCCGAGCTGCGGCTGGATCTCGCGGCTGATGCCAAGACGCGGCAGCGGTAGGAACAGGGTGGCGAACACACCGCCGAGGTAGAGCATGCAGGTCAGCGCCCAGTCGGAGTGGCGCCGCCAGCGCGCCTCTTCATTGTCGGCCGCGCCGAACAGTCGCTGCACTTTCGACAGCAGCAGCCACAGGAAGGCATACACCGGCCACCACTCGCGGAAGGCGAACGCGAACGCGCCGATGAACAGCGCATACAGCAGGCCGAAGCCGAGCAGCACGCGCACCTTGGCCGCGCGACCGTCGCGCGACTCGACGGTCGAACCCATCATCGCGGTGGCGTGGATCAGCACGAACTCCACCAGCATCAGCAGCATGCCGTTGCGCACCCCTGATTCACCGAAGGCGAACGGGGCGACCCACAGCACCAGAAACACGCTGCAGGTGATCGCGTCGGGCAGGGCCGAGAGCGCGCGTGTCGGGATCGATCGGGGTGTCGAAGTGGTGTCGCTCGGCATCGTTCACTCGGCTCGTCTGCAGGCGCGGTAGACAGCGCGCCGGGCGTGGTGCAGCACCCGCGCGGCCGGATGATGCGCCGGGTCGATGTGCCGGCGCCACTGCTGGCACGCGCCGGGATGCGGATGCTCCATGCAGCGTCAGGTGGCGGCCACTGCAGTGTTCAGGGCTTGAACGCGCGATCTCGATACGGCAGCGTGCGCGTATGCAATCGAACGATCGCGCGCGGCTGCACAGCCTTTACCTCGCCACCGACTACTGCGTGGAAGACCCGCGGCTGCGCTGCGTGCTCACGGTGGATGAATCGAGCGACGCGCTGGCCGACTGGCTGCGGGCCCAGGGCTACGATTGCGCGGCGTTCATCACTGCCTGGAACCCGCGCAGCGAAGCTCGCCCCGACGCGGAGAACTGGCAGCACATGCGCGAACTCCAGCAGGCGATCGCTGACCTGGAGCTGCCGGCCTTGATCGCCACCGGCCGATCGCGCGTGGATGCGTACGCCGAGCCCAGTCTGCTGGTGCCCGGGCTGTCGCTGGCATCGGCACAGGCGCTGATGCAGCGCTTCGGGCAGAACGCCTGCCTGTGGTTTGCGCTGGCGGATGGTCGGGCACGGCTGGAGTGGCAGTAGCTGGCTCTCGGACGGGCGCGGAGTACGGCTTCGAAGCAGGCGGCGCCGGCGCGGCAGAGACGCCGCGTCGGGCTCTGTGTGCGGACACGAATTGGTTGGCCACAGACCGTTGGGGCGACGACTTGCGCGGCCAACCTGACGCGCCGGCTTGCAGCTCGAGAGTTGGGCGATTGCGCTGAAGCGTGCCGAATCAGCTCGCGGTCCACACCGCCAGTTCGTAGCCGTCAGGGTCGATGAACTGGAAGCGGCGACCGCCGGGGAAACTGAAGATCGGCTTCGAGATGCGCCCGCCCGCGGCTTCCACCTTGGCCAGGCTGTCTTCGAGTGCGGTCGAGTAAAGCACCACCAGCGCCCCGCCCGGTGTGGGCTGTTCGTGGGCAAAGCCGCCGGTCAGCCGACCATCGCGGAACTCGCAGTAGTCGGGCCCGTAGTCCTGGAAGGTCCAGCCGAAGGCCTCGCCGTAGAAGGCCTTGGACGCGGCGATCGAGGCGACGTTGAACTCGAGATAGTCGATGCGGTGGTGGTGTTCGGCAGCGCTCATGGTGAAAGTCCGTGGGAGGAGCGATCAGTCTGCGGCGATCGGCGCGGCCTGTCTTGGTGAAATCGGACACTCAGGCGACGGACTGCGCCACCAGCTGGGTCGGCGTCAGGCCGGTCAGACGACGCGTATCGCCGGCGAGCTGCGCCGCGTCGTAGTAGCCCGCATCAAGCGCAGCCACCAGCATCGTCGCGCGGCTGCGCCGGAGATCGAGAAAGCGCTGCAGGCGCAGGATCCGCGCCAACAGTTTTGGCCCATAACCATAGGCGTCATCGCAATGCCGCAACAGCGTGCGTTCGGTGACGCCGAGTTCGTCAGCCAGCCGCGCGACGGTTGTCGACGGTGCGGTCGACAGCCGAAGGTGAACCGCGCTCAGCAGCTTGGCCTGGCCTGGCGTCTCGGACAGGATCCGCGCGGCCAGCCACCCCATCGCCGCGGGACCATGGTCGGCAATGCGCTCGGAAAGCTGCGCCAACCGGGGGACCCCGAGCTCGCGCAGCGCTACCCGCTGGTCGGTCAGAGCGTGCAATGGCAGGCCCAGCCACTGCGATGCCACGCCCGGCGCGAACCGCAGCCCTTGCAGCCTGCTGCCCGGCGCAAGCTGTGCGTACTGGGCCTGCCGGTCGGGCCCAGCAAGGCTGAGCGTGCTGCCGTCCCACAGCAGATCGACGCAGGCATCGGGCAGCACGAGGGCAGGCGCGGCGGCTGCGCCCTGGGTGTAGTCCCAGCGGCACTGCAGCGCTTGCCCGCGCGCGAAATCCTGTTGCCGGTAGCGGCCGCTCACTGGCGCGTCACTTCAACGCTGGACACGCGTGATCTCAGGCTCGCGGCTGCGTCCGGATGGGTGGCGATCTGGTGTGACCCGGTCTGCACCACGGCGTGCTCAGCCCGACTCAGTAGCCCGCCGCTTGCCCATCCTTGCGGCTTTCGGACGCGCCGATATACACGCCCTGCTCGTGGTCCCGAGCGATCGCCTGATAGCCGCCGAAGGGGCCGTTGGCGAACTTGACGGTGTGGCCGGCATTCATCAGCGCGCGCACGGTCTCGTAGGGGAGTCCGCTCTCCAGTTCGAGCACGCCGCCGTCGGTCATCTGCAGGGCCTGGCCGGTGGGCTCGGTGCTGCCGTCGTGATGGATGCGCGGCGCGTCGCCGGCTTCCTGCAGGTTCATGCCGAAGTCGATCAGATTGATAACGATCTGTGCATGGCCCTGCGGTTGCATCGCACCGCCCATCAGGCCGAAGCTCAGCCAGGGCTTGCCGTCCTGGGTAACGAAGGCCGGGATGATGGTGTGGAAGGGGCGCTTGCGTGGGGCGAAGGTGTTGGCGTGGCCCTCTTTGAGCACGAACATCTCGCCGCGGTCCTGCAGGATGAAACCGAGCCCCGGCGGAGTCATGCCCGAGCCCATGCCGCGGTAGTTTGACTGGATCAGCGAGACCATCATGCCGCTGGAATCCGCGGTGGTGAGATAGATGGTGTCGCCTTCGTTGAGCCGCGGATTGCCGGCCTCGACCGTGCGTGCTGCGCGCTGCGGATCGATCAGCGCGCGGCGCTCGCTGGCGTAGTCCTCGCTGATCAAAGCGGCTACGGGCGCCGGCGAGAATTCGGGGTCGGCGTACCAGCGCGCGCGGTCCTCGAAGGCCAGCTTTTTGGCCTCGGTGAACAGATGCACATGCTCGAAGCTGCCGAAGCCGTAGGACTTCAGATCGTAGCCTTCCAGAATGTTCAGGATCTGCAGCGCCGCGATGCCCTGGCCGCTGGGCGGCAGCTCCCAGACGTCGTAGCCGCGGTAGTTGACCGACACCGGCTCGACCCATTCGCCGTGATGTTCGGCGAGGTCCTCGACGCTCAGAAATCCGCCCTGGGCCTGCACGTAGTCGGCGATGGTTTTCGCCACCTCGCCTTTGTAGAAGCCATCGCGGCCGCGGCGGGCGAGGGTGTCGAGCGTGTCGGCCAGATGCGGGTTGCGCCACATCTCGCCCTTGCGCGGCGCGCGGCCGTCGATGGTCATCTGCTCGTTGAAGCCGGGGAACTTCGACAGCGTCGGCACGCTGCGATTCCAGTAGTAGGCGATGGTCTCGTGCACCGGATGGCCGTTGCGCGCGTAGTCGATGGTCGGCTGCAGCACGCGTCGCATTGGCAGTGTGCCGAAACGCTCGTGCAGGGCGAACCAGCCGTCGACCGCGCCCGGCACCGTGACCGGCAGCGGGCCGTGCGGCGGGATGTCGGCATAGCCGTTGTCGATGAACCATCGCAGCGACAGATTTGCCGGCGAGCGCCCGTGGCCGTTGTAGCCATGCAGCTTCTGCGTTTTCGGATCCCAGACGATCGCAAACAGATCGCCGCCGATGCCGTTGCCGGTCGGCTCCATCAACCCCAACGCCGCATTCGCGGCGATCGCCGCATCCACCGCCGAGCCGCCGGCCTTCATCACATCGAGCGCGATCTGCGTCGCCAGCGGATGCGAGGTCGCCGCCATCGCGGAGGGCGCGATCACCTCCGAGCGGGTCGCGAAGTCACGCCCGGTGATGCGATCGGCTGCCTGTGCGGGTGTGGCCTGCAGGATCAAGGTGAGCGAGAGGGCGAGCGGGGCAAGCAGCAAGCGCATGGCAGAACTCCGGGGTGGCGGTAGCCCGCGAGTGTGCGCCGCTGGGGTGTGTGGGGCGTGTGGCTTTGGTTGGCGGGTGCGGTTGGGTGGAGCGGGAGGCGAGGCGCGGGTCTTCGAGCGCATCGTGCTTGAGCCCCTCTCCCGACGGGAGAGGGTTTGGGGAGAGGGCTGGGTGTCCTCTGCCATGGATGCTGCCGCAAGCCCTTCGGCGCCCTTGGGCGAGGTTCGCGTCCGTGCTTCGCCCGAACCCTCTCCCCAACCCCACCTCGCTTCGCTCGGGCTCTCGGGGCCATCGGCTGCCACCGGCAGCCGATCAGCGTCCCCGAACCGCTCCGGTGGGAGAGGGGCTCAAGGGCGTCGTCGAGCCGCGTGATGAAACTATCGCGTCGTGCCCGACGCCGCCGAGCTCCGCTCTGCCAATCCCGAATCCCGAATCCCCACGCCCCGCTTCAAAAACACCAGCAGCAGCGAGATCGCCGCTGGGGTCATGCCGGGGATGCGGCCGGCCTGGCCGACGGTTTCGGGGCGGGTGGCACGTAGTTTCTGCAGCACTTCGGCGGACAGGCCGCTGATGCTGCCGTAGTCGAAGTCGATCGGAATGGCGGTGCCCTCGGCACGGCGTGAGCGTTCGATCTCGTCACGCTGGCGCTCGACGTAGCCGCTGTAGCGTGCCTGGATCTCGATCTGTTCGATCGCTTCACGATCGTCGATGCCGGGGCCGAGTGTTTCGACCTGCATCAGCCGGGCGTAGTCGAACTCGGGCCGCTTGAGCAGATCCAGCGCCGGTGTCTCGCGGCTCAAGGCCACACCAAGCTGGCGTTCGATCGCTGTGCCGAGGGCGTTGTTCGGTGCCGACCACACGCTGGACAGGCGCGCGGTTTCGCGCTCGATGGCCTCGCGCTTGGTGGCGAAGCGGGCCCAGCGCGCGTCGTCGACCAGGTTCAAGTCGCGACCGATCGACGTGAGCCGCAGATCGGCATTGTCCTCGCGCAGCTGCAGGCGGTACTCGGCGCGCGAGGTGAACATGCGATACGGCTCGGGCGCGCCCATGGTGATCAGGTCGTCGATCAGCACGCCGATGTAGGCCTCGTCGCGGCGCGGTGTCCACGGAGCCTCGTTGCGGCTTGAACGCGCGGCATTCAGGCCGGCGATCAAGCCTTGTGCTGCAGCTTCTTCATAGCCGGTGGTGCCATTGATCTGGCCGGCGAAGAACAGGCCGCTGATGGCCTTGGTCTCAAGCGATGCCTTCAGCCCGCGCGGGTCGAAGAAGTCGTATTCGATGGCGTAGCCGGGGCGGGTGATCTGCGCGTTCTCGAAGCCGCGGATCGAGCGCACCAGGGCGACCTGGACATCGAAGGGCAGCGAGGTCGAGATGCCGTTCGGGTAGATCTCGTGGGTGTTCAGGCCTTCGGGTTCGACGAAGATCTGGTGCGAGGCCTTGTCGGCGAAGCGCACCACCTTGTCTTCGATCGAGGGGCAGTAGCGTGGCCCGGTGCCTTCGATCTGACCGGAGTACAGCGGCGAGCGATCCAGCGCACCGCGGATGGTGTCGTGGGTGTGCGTGGTGGTGTGGGTGATCCAGCAAGGCACCTGGCGCGGATGCGATTCGCGTGAGCCCATGAAGGAGAACACCGGCGCCGGGTCATCGCCGGGCTGGATCTCCATCACCGAATAGTCGAGCGTGCGTCCATCGATGCGCGGCGGCGTGCCGGTTTTCAGTCGCCCGACGCCAAGGTTCAGCTCGCGCAGTTTGTCGGCCAGGGCAATCGCCGGCGGATCCCCCGCGCGACCGCCGCTGTATTGCGCCGGGCCGATGTGGATGCGGCCGGCCAGAAAGGTACCGGCGGTGAGCACCACCGCGGGCGCGAAGAAGTCGAGGCCCATCTGGGTGCGCACGCCGATCACCCGCGTGCCGTCCAGCAACAGGTCGTCGACGGCCTGTTGGAACAGCTGCAGGTTCGGCGCGTTCTCCACCGCTTCGCGAATTGCCGCGCGGTAGAGCATGCGGTCGGCCTGGCAGCGGGTGGCTCGAACGGCCGGACCTTTGGAGGCATTGAGCGTGCGCCACTGGATGCCGGCGCGGTCGGCGGCCCAGGCCATCACGCCGCCGAGGGCATCGACCTCGCGCACCAGATGGCCCTTGCCGATGCCGCCGATGGCCGGGTTGCAGCTCATCGCGCCGATGGACTCGATGCTGTGGCTGAGCAACAGGGTGCGCGCACCGCTGCGGGCGGCGGCCAGTGCGGCTTCGGTGCCGGCGTGGCCGCCGCCGATCACAATCACGTCAAAGCTGTTCATGGCGGGGAGTTCTTGATTCGGCGGTCGGCGCTGGCGGAGCCGGCAGGCCGCCCAACTTGGGCAGATGCGGACCGTGGGCGGAGCATGGGGCGACAAAGTCTGACGCGGTTTGCCTGAACGCGCAGCTGGCGCAGCGGCTGCGCGCGGTTTTCTGGGCTGGCACGCAAAGTGCTTTGGGAGCCCTGCACCCTCGGCGGCTGACCGCAAGGTGGCCGGGTATGGAACAGGGACCGGCCGTGCGCGTCGAGGGGTAGCCGGAGCGTCGATCCGTTCGCGGGTCCGTCTCCATCGGTTGGAGCGCGCAGTCGCCGTGCTGCGCAGGCCAGGGACGGCCCGCCGATGATGAAGGTTCTGCTGCCGCGCGGAGGCACGGGTTTCCAAGCGAACAACACGAAAACGAAGCCCGCCTGCGCTCGCCGTATGTGGGCGCCGCGCGCTATATGCGCACAGCCACTCGAAGCGATGTTAAACGCAGGCAAGGACGCGACCAACAACACGTTCGGCGTCTGCTGCTTCGGAAGAAAGTCGGCGCCCGGCGGTCTATGGAACAGGGGGAATCCAGTGAACCGTTTGCCCGGGCGCCGATGACGGGTGGCGGTGAGTCGTGTGAGGCGAAGCAGCTGTTCGCGTCAGAAGCCGACCCACGGCGTCATGGGGAGCGATTCTGCCGCTGGTTTATCGCCTGCTGCAAGCTTTTTTGCAAAGGCCTGTGAGCCACTTCACCTTTGGTTGTTTCAAGTTCAGCAAAAACGTCTCAAGGATCCCAAGCCTGTGAACATTGTCGACCACTTCGACACCTCCGAAGACCTTCGCCATCGGCACGATCTGATGGTTGAGCTGTATCGCGTCGAGCAAGCCCGCGAACTGGCCGGGCAACGTGCAAGCGCAGTAGAGATCGAACGGCTGGAACGTCAGCGCCGGATGATCAGCGAGGCCCTGGCACGCTTGGCGGCTTGAGTTTCAGTTGGTAGCCCTACGCGCCTACACTCCACGAGACAGTGACGCAGCACGTTATCTCTCATTCTAGGGCGGCTTTGTTCGGAGACTCCCATGCCAAAGCCGTTGCGGGTTCGCCCGCCAGAAACATCTTCCGCCG
>NZ_JBILJQ010000130.1:0-7023 GCF_044377145.1 Aquimonas sp. | reverse complement strand
CATTGATTTGCGCGGCCAAGGCCTCGGCTTCCTTGCTGACCGGCACAGCCTCGGCCGCTGCTACCGGTACATCTTCAGGAACTGCCGGAAGCTCGAGTTCGATGGAGTCACCTACGGTCTTTACGGGCAGGCCAGGAATCTGGGTGTCGGCAACTGCGCAAGACGAGGCAGCTACGAGCAGCACGCCGGCGGCGGCCAGAGCGAGAAGTTTCAGTTGCATGGGCGATCAGCCTTGGGCGTTCTGAGGCGGGGGCGGCGTGGCCCCGTCATGGACATCGAGGTGGTCGAGAAGCACCCGGTAGTTCGAGACGACGAACCGCATCTCGTAGGTCTTCACCTCACGACGCTCCGCGCCGCGCAGTCCGCGGATTCGGTGCTCACCGGTGATGAGCACGGATCGTCTGGCGTTGTCCCAGCGAGAGCTAATAGGGTCGAACTCGATCGTGAGCTGCTCGTCCTTCAGCACCTTGATCTGCTCGGCGAGCCGATCCACAACGCTTCGGTACACGGATGGAGACAGGTGGCTGCCGATCGTGTCGAGAACTAGGTCAGCGTTACGGGGAGTGATATTGCCGAGGTTGTTGGCGAGGAACTGCGCCCACGCGATCTGCAGGCTCTGGCTCGCAGAGTTCTCCGAGATCTCTACCTCTGTAGACAGGCCAGGAGGGACGATGACTACGCGCTGGTCTGTCGACGCCCAGCCGTATGCCATGACAAGCATGGCCAAAACTTGCCCCGCGACGATCCAGCGGGTCAATCTGTTTTCCCTGAGCGCCTGCTCGAAGGTATTGCGCTGCGTCGAAAGCTTCACAGCGGCAAGACCTGGCGGATGTACGGAGAGATGACTGATCGCGCCTTGCTCGGCACGAACCCGTACCAGTAGGCGAAGTGCAGTAGAAACCCCTCAGGCTGCGTCTGTTTGAAGCGTCGATACCAATAGACGGCCAGTACACCCGCTGCCATACAGATGATCAGCTCTTCGGTGATGATGGCGGCGATCAGGAACAACGCGAGCGGGATCAGCTCATCCGCTGACCAGAACAGGAGGGTTTGGGGGTCGTCGAGGTGCAGCGGCAGCTCGTGCTCTTGGTTCCAGTTCATGTGCTTCGAGTGGTCCGGGTGGGGTGATGACCACTCTAGGAACCGTGAAGCGCGCCCACTTCCGCGATACCCCCCGTTTTCGGAGAGATATCGGAAAGTAGGCCCCTGAAACGAAACACCCCCGACCTGCAGTGCAGGTCGGGGGTGCGGGCTAAACGGTCGGATCGTGCCGAGGAGCCGGCTCGACTTCCCAGAACTCGACATCCTGGGGTTGGGACACCTCCTGTTGGGCGCTGGAAGAGGCGTCGTAGCGCACCATGGCGGTATCTAGCTTCGCCTGGCGGTAGGCCACCGGGTCGATGCCCTGACGTCGCAAGGCTTCATCAAGCAGGGCCTCTTCAAGGTCCAGAGCGCTCGGAGCAGCTGCCCCTCCGGAAGTGACCACCATGGCCGGATGCCACAGCACACCGCCAGGTCGCGGCAACGCCGGAGTGATCGGCTGCACTGAATCGAAAACACGCACGGGTTCCGGAACCGGTGTCGCCCGGCGCAAGGTCTCCGGGTCGATGCCCTGACGAAGCAAAGCTTCAGCCAGGAGAGCGTCCTGAAGATCCCGATGATTTGCTGCAGTCACCCCTCCGGGCGTGACAGCCATCGCCGGATGCCGCAGTACACCGCGAGGTCCCGACAATGATCGTGTGTGCGCAGGCGCCGGAGCGGGAAAAGGCGTGGACTCCGGTGTAATCGTCGCATCGGGCGACATTGCAGCACGTGGCACTGGTTGTCTCGCGAACAGGCTTTGGATCGTGGCGGAAACTACGGCGAAGCTGCCAGCCAAGGCTGCAAGACCGAAGGCAAGCACGAAAAGATCGCGGAAAAACATGTTGTCCTCTCCTGATGGACGAGGACTCGCCCCAAGGGGGGACGAGCCCCCAAGTGGGTGAATGGTCAGTTTGCCGAGACCGACGGCCCCGCCGAGGCGGAATTGCATCAAGGGTAGCCCGAAGTGTCGGGGCGCTTGCAAGGGGTTGACACCTCGCACGGCCAGCAGGGCATGGGTAAGCGCCGACCGTCGCAGGTTGACAGGCTCGACGACGCAGGCAAGGTGGGACTACGATGGCCAGGACGGCTATCGCCAACGAGCGAAGGAATCGCCATGGAATTGATCAAGTACTTCTCGATCTTAGTGATCGCGCTTGCCGTGATTCACGGCGCGGTGAGTGCGTTCCAGCCCAGCAAGAGGACGGCGCCCGCAGGGAATGCTGTTACTCCCGCGTCCACGGACGAGCCCACGGAAGAGGACGATCATCTCGGCGCGCTTGAGTCGATGGCGCGGATGGAGCATGGCCTGATGGGAGCTCCCAAAGGCGTTCAGGTTTGGGCCCTATACGACGACGATTGAGCCCGGTGAAACCTCGCTTCTTCTTCCGCAAGCTCCCATTCGTTGAGCGGGCGGACACCCATTCAGCCGCGGCCGCATGAACTGCCTACCTGCACCCCGCACCCCGCACCGCTCGGTTAGGCAGCCTTTCGAGAGTTATGACTATGAAATCTGTGGTGCTGATTGGGATCATCGCGGCGGTACTCGCCGTGATTCATGGCCTCGTGTACGCGACTGACGGCGGCAAAGCCAAGGCTGCATCTGCAGCAGCTGCTGCTCTGGCTTCGAACCCAGCCGGAGCGGCGGATCACCGGATTGATGCGCTCGATCTCGCTCGCCAGATGGACATAGATGTTCACGGCACGGAAGGGCACTTCTTGGATTCCAACGTGCTCCATCAAGACTGGCGCAACGGAGACGTCTGATCGCAACCGGGGCCAGCTACGCGAGTCTGGCCCGGCATAGCTTCCCTCAGCGTCCCGTCGCCCATTCGGCGACGTCACCGGCTGCGCCAGCTAACGCGCGGACGTCGCCAACTGGGGTTGCAAGGTCCACGATTTCGTTGAACGTGTGAGACTGCATCAGGCCCGCATATTCATCGCCTTCTTCGTTCGTGAGTGAGCGTGTTTGCCTCAGGGCATGGAGTTCTTCCAGTCGCGAAGCTGGCGCTGCATCTGACGCAGGGATCGGCTCGCCCATCGCCGCTCTCACATCTCGATCAAGATACCGCGCGTCCGTTGGTGTTTCGGCATCCATAACTCTGTCACGAATCCCAGGATCCACTCCGTCAGGAAGCCCGCCGAACGCATTGATGGGCGACATGGCCTCCGCTGTCCGGCTACCGATTGTGGCGGCACTCATGTCGATCTGAGCCGCAGCTGCCTGCTCAACGTATCCACCGGTGGACGTGGCCGCGGAATGGCCAATACCGATATCCGCTGGAGACCCGGTCGAAACCGCGCTGGCCTGGCCAGGGTTACCGTTCGCGAAGGCCCCCGCGCCGTAGAGCGGGTTCGAAGCACTCGCATCGCCAAACACAAGACGACTGATGTCGGCGGCGGCTTCCTGATGGGACGCTTCTTTACCTGCCGCAGGAGGGCTTCCGAAGGCGGCCCGCATGATGGCAGCAGCCTCTGCCTCCCGTGACCCTTGCGGCAACCCACTGTTCAACGCCACACCATTTTCGGCTGATCGCATGGCGTCAGGACCCACAGCCGAGGACACCTTTGCATAGAGGTCGGTGAGCTGCGTATCGACCGGAGCCGAACCCGTCGCATTTTGTGCCATCGAGCCGAGAAGTGCCGCTACAGCCTGGCTCTCAGGCAACGACTGCGACGTCCCGAAGGAGTCTGCACGCTGGCGTGCAGACTCGTACGCGGACTGAGACGACTGAACGTCCTGAAACTGCTGGCCCAGGGTGTTGCTTCGAGCAATCTCCTCGGCGAGCCTCGCATTGCTGCCAGTTTCGTCGACAACCTCGCGCCCGACGCGCCGCGATAGCTGCGTGCTGTATCGATCCGCTAGGTCGCGGACCTGCTGCTGGGACTGACCGGTGCTCGTCGCGAGCTCCCGGGACAAACCTTGAGAAATGGTATCCGTGTTCCTGGCGCCTGCCTGGGCATTCGATAGCAGCGACCCGACAACAGCAGCGGCTGCGCCTCCTCGGCCCTTCAGTCCGGCGAGCTTATCCGCAATGGCCGTGCCGGCGAGGGCTTGACCAATGTCTTTGCCGGTCACTGAGCCTGAGAGAGCTTGTGCAAACTGCGCCTGCTCGCTCGTGCTGAGCCCAGCGCTAGCCAGCTCCTGCTGGCTGTAGCCCATCGACTGTAGGAAGCCGGCCGTCTCACCCCGACTTTCTTCGAACGCTCGGGTTTCTGCCGCGCGCAATCCCTCCTTTGCCTCGACACCAAAGCCTGCAGTTTCCTTGTAGGCGAGTTGGATCGACGAGCCGAAAGTTGCCTGCGCAGATTCAGAACGACTCTCAGCAGACCGGACCATGGCACTGCCCATGCTGCTTTGTGAGTAGGAGTACCCAGCGGCGCCCGTTTGCACCTGAGCTGTCATCGACGACATCGCTCGCGTGTCGTCGATCTTCAAAGCCGCCCCAGGCGTCGCTGTGTCTCCGGAGCTCATCTTCTCGTTGACTTGATCGCCGCCCTGCAGTCGGTTGGCGTATGCGCTCGCGGTGACCGCGCCACCGAAGAGCAACATCATCGCCAAGCTGGGCACACCGGCCGTCAGCAATCCCGCCACACCTGCGATTCGAACTGTCTCTTCGAACAGCCACTGGATCTGCGCCAGGCTGGCTCCACCAGCGATCGACGCGTCCATCTGCTCCAGGACCGAGCTCAACATCCGGGATGTGTAGAGATTGCAGATCGAGATCAACGGCATCCACAGCACTACCCAAACCGGCAGCACAAGGTACTTGAGCGCCAGCCGAATTCCGAAGTTCCCGAAGCCGATCAAGAAGGCCATCATCGGCGCGAGCGCGTAGGTCAAGGCCTCGAAGAAGGAGATCGTCGGACGGATGATTTGCAGAAACATCCCCTCTTCCGCTGCCCATTGAACAGCGCGCTGACGGGAGGCCTGCTGCATCATCAGCGACTGCATTGCGCGAGGGTCGTTTCGCAGGCCTTCGATGAGGCCCACGTCCATCGCACCGACCGCCAAAGCCGCCACGGCGATTCGCTCTGCTTTTATATTGTCAAGGTTGTTTACAGCTATCGAACGCAGCGCGTTATTGATCTCGTCGAGCACATCTTCAAGCTCTCCTCCTTCCCGGATCCGTGCGCCCATTCCCTTGTTGAGGGCTTCACGAATAAAGGGGTCATTGACCTCATAGTCAAGACCTAGACGCGTCCAAGCATCCGAGCAGGTGTGCGGTGTCTCTGGCCCTGTAGGGGTCAGCTGCATCATCACGACCGTCTGGTCGTCAGCTTCCAGCTGGGCGAGGAAATCAGGCTGCGTCCAAAGTGCATCGCCACGACCGAACCGTCTGATGTGACGAAGGCTGCATTGACTGAAGTAGCGCTGCACGTTCGATCGCAACACACCCAACTCCCGGCTCGGGTTGCGCGGGTCAGCCAGCGCAAGGGGGGCGCGCAGAAGCTCGAGTGTTCGGCCGAATCCACCGGAAGCCAGGGGCAATCCGTTGTTTGAGCCGGGTGTGCTGAACGCGCTGTCCATCTCCTGCGCAAAGTACAGGCCTGTGTTGCTGATCAGGTGACCCAAAACAGCAAGTCCGATCGGCACGTTTGCAACGCGATCGATTTGGGGTCGACCGTCGGGCCCGGGTAGCACGCCTTCCACTACGACCTCGACCCTGGATCCGAACATCACAGTGAACATCAGCGCTGAGATCGCCATGGTCTGGAGTTCAATCTCCTTGCCTGCCGTAAAGACCGCCTTGAAGGCGCAGACGATGAGGCCGATCACCGCGCCCAGAGCAGCGACAGCCGCGTAGCCACCGGCGCCACCGCTGCCAAACATCGCTGCCCCATTAAGTACCGCGCGAACGAATTCGAAGGTACCGAGTACCTGTATGTTCCAGTCCATCAGCGAGATCCTCCAACCACGCTGCTGGCGCGGGGCGTTTCGCCCCGCTGTGCGCCTGGCGTATCGGTGACCCCAAAACGGTTCAGCTGTTCTGCTCTTGAAACCATCATGCTGACCGTTTGTGGATTGGCCCTGATCTGCGCGTACTCGGAATCCAAACGGGCCTGGGCACGCTCAATCATGGTGATCTGGGTCGTCTTGCTCGCATCGTGGATGTGTACTGCGACAGCGCTGCGCATGGATCTGAGCATCTCTGTCAGGAACTGATAGGTGAACTCAGCTGCTATCTGGCTGCTGAACTCCTGCACGATCATGCGGGCGTGGGTGCCGTCGGGTTGCACCGAGATTGACTGCGTGATCAAAGCACCCAGCTCGTTGTGGTAGCCCATCAGCGCGGATTGGAACGGCGTCATCTCTCCTGATGAATCGCCGATCTGCTTGGCGATGATCCCGCCCTCGCCCGATGCAGTTGCTCCGTTGAACGCCTCAAGGATGTACGAGCGCATACCCTTGAACTGCATCGAGCGCGATTGCGGGTTGAGGCAGTTCCGGGAATCGCTGCAGAAGTACACCTGCGACCGAGTAATGTTGGGGGCGTTCTGAGTCCCCGCTCCCGTCGCGTTTGAGCCCTCGATGAACGCGGCAAGACTCAGGATCGGGGGTATCTCGCGGGTCAGCGTGGAGGCTGAGTCCGTTCCAGTCGCCTGGCACTGAGGATCAGTCGCATGACAGATCTGGATCGAGCCGACTAGGCTCAGCAACTCTTCCATGAAGGCCGTGTCGTCGCCGCCGGTCACGCTCGTCCACGTGCCAGCGTTGGCACTGCGCATCGCACGCCAGAGCAGATTTCCCGGCATGACAGCTTCGCGTTCTTCCTCGGTCCCGCGCGCTTGGAGTCTTTGCGTCGGTGTTTCAGCACCCGCTCGCGGGCGACCGAAAGCACTGAATGCGTCAGCGCTGTCTCCGTTGAACATGCTCTGGAATCCCGCCTGGATTTCCTTCCGCTCCTTGTCGCCCTCCTGATCACCCGGAGCAAGTTGCAC
>NZ_JBILJQ010000014.1:0-82374 GCF_044377145.1 Aquimonas sp. | reverse complement strand
CGGGCGGCGCTTCTCGTTTCAGCTCAAGAGACGCGATGCATCAGTCGTCGCTTTTCTGCTTCAGGCCGCGGCGGTACAGCAGATTGTCCGGGTCGGGCTGTTGGCCGCGCCACTTCACGTACATCTGCATCGGATCTTCGGTGCCGCCGCGCGAGAGGATGCTCTGGCGATAGACGTTGCCGATTTCGGCGTTCAGCCCGCCCTGCTCGGTGACGAAAGCGAAGGCGTCGGCGGCCAGCACTTCGCTCCACATGTAGGCGTAGTAGCCGGACGAATAGCCACCCGGGAACACATGGGCGAAGAAGGCGCTGCGGTAGCGCGGCGGCACCGGCGCGAAGTCGACACCGTGCTTGGCCAGCGCGGCCTTCTCGAAGGCTTCGACATCGGTGACCTTGGTACCGACCGGCAGGCTGTGCCACTCCATGTCGAGGAACGAGGCCGCGACGTACTCCAGGGTGTCGAAGCCCTGGTTGAAGCTGGAGGCATTGAGGATCTTCTGCATCAGCTCGGCCGGGATCGGCTCGCCGCTGGCGTGGTGGCGGGCGTAGTTGGCGAGGATTTCGGGGTGCTTGGCCCAGTCTTCCTCGAACTGCGAGGGGAACTCGACGAAGTCGCGCGGCACTGCAGTGCCGGCCAGCGACGGATACTTCACCTTCGAGAACAGCCCGTGCACGCCGTGGCCGACCTCGTGGAACATGGTGGTCACTTCGTCGAAGCTCATCAGCGCCGGCTGGCCTTCGACCGGCTTCGGAATGTTCATGACATTCAGCGCCACCGGCTTCTGGTTCAGCAGTTCGCTCTGGTCGACAAAGGTCGACATCCAGGCGCCGCCACGCTTGCTCGGGCGGGCGAAGTAGTCAGCGTAGAACAGGCCGATCTGGCTGCCGTCGGCGTCAGTCACGTCGAACACGCGCACGTCCGGGTGGTAGACGGGCAGGTCGGTGCGTTCCTTGAAGCTGACACCGTAGAAGCGGTTCAAGGTGTAGAACACGCCATCGGTCAGCACTCGGTTGACCTCGAAATAGGGCTTCACCAGTTCGGGATCGAGGTCGTACTTGGCCGCGCGCACCTGCTCGGCGTAGAACTCCCAGTCCCAAGGCTGCAGCTCGAATCCGCCGCCCTGGCTGTTGATGAGAGCCTGGATGTCGGCCGCTTCGGCCTTGGCGTTGTCAACCACGGTCGGGGCCAGGTCTGACAGCATCTTCAGCACGGCATCCGGAGTCGCAGCCATCTGGGTTTCAAGCTGGAAGGCCGCGTGGCTGGACTTGCCGAGCAGGCTGGCGCGTTCGGCGCGCAGCTCGGCCAGACGCAGCACCATCGCGCGGGTGTCGCCATCGCCATCGCGCAGGCCGCGATTGGCTGAGGCTTCCCACACGCGCTGACGCAGCTCGCGATTGGTCAGCGAGGCCAGCACCGGCTGGCGGGTGGTATTGGTGATTCGGATCAGCCACTTGCCCTCGTGGCCCGCAGCCTTGGCGGCCTCGGACGCGGCGGCAATTTCACCTTCCGACAGCCCATCGAGCTGGGCGACGTCTTCCACCACCACGGCGGCGGCGGTGGTCTGCTTCAGCATGGCCTGCTGGAACGCAGTCATCAGGCCGGCCTGCTCTTCATTCAGAGCGCGGATACGGGTCTTGGTGTCTTCCGACAGCTCGGCGCCGGCGCGTACGAAGCGCAGATGGGTCTGCTCGACCAGGCGCTTGGTTTCGGCGTCCAGATTCGACACTTCACGCGAGTCATAGATCGACTTCACGCGCGCGAACAGCTGAGGATTCAGCAGGATGGCGTCCTGGTGCGCCGCCATTTTCGGCGCGATCTCGGCCTGGATCTTCTGGATCTCAGGGTTGGTGTCGGTGCCGGCCAGGTTGCCGAACACTTTGCTTGTGCGCAGCAGCAGGGCGCCGGAGCGCTCCATCGCTTCCAGCGTGTTGGCAACCGTTGCCGGCTCCGGGTTGTTGGCGATGGTGTCGATTTCCGCAAGCTGCTGCTTCATGCCTTCGGTCAGGGCCGGCAGGTAGTGTTCGTCGCGGATCTTGCTGAAATCCGGTGCCATCAGCGGCAGGCTGCTGGGCGCGAAGAACGGATTGGCTGCCTGGTCGGCGACAGCCGGCGCAGGCGCCGCGGGCGGCGTGTCGGTGGCGGTGCTGGCGGCGGGTGCGGCGCTCTCGCCTTCCGGCGCGGAGCAGGCCGAAAGGCCCAGAGCCAAGGTGATCGCACCGGCAAGTGCGCCGGTGAGCAGGGGGCTACGCATGGGGCAACTCCGTGTAAGCAGGCCGAAAGGACTCCGGATTATAGCAATGGAAAACTCCGCCACCATCCGCCATCGGTTGGGGGCGGATGGGGGCTTGGCGCCGACCGCGACGGCCGAAATGACGCCACCGTTTACCAGCGATAGGTCACGGTGTAGCGGACCGTGGACTTGCCATCGGCCGGAATGCGCAGCTTGAAGTCGACGGTCTGGGCGTCGCGCTTGTCGAAGGCCTGGCTGTTGGCGCTGATGGTCCAGCCGCTCCAGCGGTACAGGTACTCGCGCAGGGTGACCTCGGCCGGCGACTTCTTCCCGTTGCGCACCTCAACCTCGATGGTTTCGGTGATCGTGCGTGCCTTCTCGTCGTAGGCGAAGTCGACCTGACGGCGCTCGCCGCTGATGTCGAAGGCAGTGCCCAACTTGAGGCGCAGGGTTTCACCACGGGCGGTGTGCTTGATCAGGTCCTCGCCGATGAACTCCAGCGCGCCATCGCCGGCGGCCTGGCTCACTCGCACCCTGCCACCGGGCAGGGGCATGCCGAGGCGGTTGGCCTCGGTGTTGGCGAACTCGACAAATGCCCCGGCCTCACCGCTCTGGGTCGCGCCGAAGCCCTGGTCAGTCATCGCCTGGCCCCAGGGCTGGTACATCGGGCTCGCGGTGAACACCAGCTCGCGCCGGCAGTCTGCAGCGGCCACGGCGGGGAACAGTTCGAGCTGCTTCACCGAGTTGTCGGGCAGATCGGTGCGGCGGCCGAGGGTGTAGAGGTGGTACTCGAACAGCTCGGATTCGGCAAAGCCGGCGTCCATGCTGGCTTCAGCGACCATCGCCCGTTGCAGATACTTCGGCTGCTCCGGCGCGGACGGCGCGCGATTGACATCGCCGGCGACGAGCTTCAGGCGTGCATTCGGATAGCTGCCGCCGCTCTGATTGACCAGGCTGACCCAGGCGGCGAGGTCCATCCGGCAGCGGCCGCCTTCGTCATGCAGGGTGACGTTGTAGTCGGTCCACCAGGTCATGCCCTGGGTCTGGTAGCTGACTTGGGTCTGGTGCGCGCCGCCGCGGGCGGCATCGAGTTTCCATACCAGGGTCGGCTTGCTGATCAGGCCGCCGGGCAGGGCCGGAAACTGCACGCTGCTCCAATTGTTCAGCGTCACGACGCTGCCGTCGGCGCGGGCCAGGATCAGCCCGCCATCCGCCGACAGCAAGCTGCCGCTGACGGTCTCGATGCTGTCGCCGCGGACCTGCTCCACGGTCAGCGTCTCACCCAGGTAGCGCTGCAGCAGCTTCTGCTGGCTGACCAGGTCGTACTGGTAGTTCTGCTCCAGTACGCGGGTGCCGGCGGGGTCGGTCAGCGAGCCGAAGCTGACCGTGGTCGGGTCGATACGGCGAGCGACATCGGCGAAGCGCAGCTCGCTGGTGCCGCGGTCGATCTGCAGGGTGCGGCGGTCACTGACCACGCCGTAGCCCGGCAAGCGATCGCCGTAGTCGGCCAGACGTTCAGTGGACAGCGTGCCGGGCGCGGCAGCGCTGTAAACGGTGAGGGCGTAGTCGGGGCTGTCTGCGGCAGCCGCTGAAGTGGCAGTCATGGCCAGGCTCAGTATCGACAGGGGGATGCGCATGGTGGACCTCGTTCGTGGGTTGGACAAATGCCGGCAGGTCGCACGGCAATCGCAATCGGATACGGAGGATGCGCCGGAACGGGGTTGGCGTGCAGGCGAGGCTCGGCGTCACCGTTCAGCTTGGTCGGCGCGACAGTCGCTAAGGCGCCCCTGCGGTTCAAATCTCTTCGCGACCCGCGCGAACGTGCCGAGCGAAAGACGCTGTGGCACGCGGGCGCGCGATTCAGTCGCTGCTGCACGCGTGTGGACGCGATTGAGGCCAGGGCAAACGTGGCAGTTCGCGCACCGGTGCGAGCGTCTGCGCTTTCATGGCGGTGCCGTGAATTCCCTGTTAGCATCCGCGCCGCCTCATGGTGACCGCCCAGGTTCGACGCATTCGAGTTCGGTGGTTTAAACGGGAAGCCAGTGCGCGGCCATCGGTCGCAAGTCTGGAGCTGCCCCCGCAACGGTAGGCGAGTGGATCAGGACTGATCCGGCTTGGGCGTACACCACTGTGCCGAGTGCATGGGAAGGTGCCCAAGTGGAAGGCATGACGCCTTTGCTCGTGAGCCCGGAGACCGGCCTTGAGCGATGTCCCGGCGCGCGGTGGGTGCTGCCTTGGGGTTTGCGCGCCTGCGGTGTGCCTGCCTTTCAAGTCTCCTGTTGTGTCTGCCGGTTGCCCTGAATGCATCCGCGCGGGTTGGCGCGGGCAGGAGTTTTCCCATGTTGCGTGTTGCCAAAACCCCCACCGTGCTTGCGGTGGCGATCGTTTCTGTTCTGAGTATTCCGACTGCGCAGGCGCAGCCCAAGGCGCTTGATCGCATCGTTGTGACCGGCAGCCGCACGGCGCAGACCCAGGACGCCGCGCTGGCGTCGATGACGGTGTTCGATCGCAGCGATATCGAGCGCCTGCAATCAGGCTCACTGCTGGAGTTGTTGCGCGGGGTGCCTGGCCTGTCGATCTCCAACAGCGGCGGCGCTGGCAAGGTCAGCGGGCTGTTTCTGCGCGGCACCGAAGCACGCCATGTGCTGGTGCTGATCGACGGTGTGCGGATCGGCTCGGCCACCACCGGCACGCCGGCGATCCAGGATCTGCCGCTGGAGCAGATCGAGCGTATCGAGATCGTGCGCGGGCCGTTTTCCAGCCTGTACGGCTCGGACGCGATGGGCGGTGTGATCCAGATCTTCACCCGCCAGGCGGCCTCCACGCCCAAAGCCAATGCGCATGTTTCGGTCGGCAGTCTGAGCACCCTGCGTGCCGGGGCCGGCCTGTCGGCGCGTGGCGAGCGCGGCTGGTACAACGTGCAGACTGCGCTGGACGAAACCGACGGCATCAATGCCTGCCGCGGCCAGCCGTTTCCGAACGGCGCCGGTTGCTTCACCGACGAGCCGGATCGCGACGGCTACCAGAACCGCAGCCTGCAGCTCGGCGGTGGCTTGAGCTTCTCGCCCACGCTGAAGCTGGAGGCGCGGGTGCTGCGCGCCGAGTTCGACACCGAGTTCGACGGCAGCTTTACCAATGAGATGGAAGGTGCCCAGCAGGTGTTTTCGAGCCGCCTCGACTACACGCCGACTGAGCGCGTGGCGCTGGCGTTCCGGCTCGGCCACAACAGCGATCTCGCCGACAACTTCAGCGAGGGCGTGTACAGCAGCAGCTTCGACACGCGTCGACGCACGGCCGGCCTGCAGGGCGACTTCTCGCTGGGAGCAGGTGTGCTCAGCGCCGGCCTTGATTGGCATCGCGATGCGGTGACCAGCAGCACGCCCTACGAGATCGATGCACGTACGCAGAAGGCGCTGTTCGCGCAGTGGCAGCAGGGCTTCGGCGCGGCCTCCGTGCAGGTCGCGGCGCGCCACGACGATGACAGCCAGTTCGGCAACGAAACCACTGGCAGCTTGCTGTGGGGCTGGAGCTTCAGCGAGCAGCTGCGGCTGACCGCCAGCGCCGGCAATGCCTTCAAGTCGCCGAGCTTCAATGACCTCTACTTTCCGGAGTATGGCAACCCGAATCTGCAGCCGGAGACCTCGGAGAGTGTCGAGCTCGGCCTGCGCGGCAGCCCGGGCTGGGGCGGCTGGGCGGTGTCGGTGTTCCGCACCGAGATCGATGCCCTGATCGGCTTCGACACCGTGTTGTCCATTCCCGTCAACATCGAGCGCTCGCGCATCGATGGGCTCGAGGCCAGCGCCGAAGGCCAGATTGGAGGAATCGATCTGCGCGCGAGCGCGACCTTCCTCGACGCCCGCAATGATGGCGCTGGGGCGAGCAATGGTAATGAGCTGCCGCGGCGCGCACCGCGTTCGGCCCAGATCGATGCCGATCGCCGCTTCGGGCAGTTCTCGTTCGGCGGCACCGTGTACGCCGCCAGCGCGCGTTTCGACGATCTCGGCAACTTCACCCGTCTGCCCGGCTACGCCACCCTCGACCTGCGCGTGGCCTGGGCCTTCAGCGCGGACTGGAGCCTGCAGCTCGCCGGCAACAACCTGGGCGATCGGCAGTACGAGACTGCTGCGTTCTACAACCAGCCCGGCCGCACCTGGACCCTGGGCCTGCGCTACAGCCCGCAGTAAGCCGTTGCTCCGCGCTGCGCCGCGCCGTGGTGCGCGGCGTAGCGTCCTCTTTCACTGCAAGGATCCGACATGCACAGCCCGACCCGTTCCCGCGCCATCGCCACCCTCGCCGTGCTCGCCCTGTGGATGCTGGTTACCCGCCTGCCCGATGCCAGCCAGCTGCTGCATTTGCGCGATGCCTCGCTGGCGGTGTTCTTCATCGGTGGCCTGCTGCTGCGCCGCACCGCGCCCTTCGTGCTGCTGCTGGCGCTGGCGGTCGGTATCGACGCGCTGGTGTTCGCGCGTACCGACATGCTGCATGTCTGTCTGAGTCCGGCCTATGCCTTCCTGTTCCCGGCCTATGCGCTGCTGTGGTTTGGCGGTCGTGCGCTGTCGCTGCGATTCGATGGCCGCGCGCCCGGCTTGGCGCTGGCGGCGGTGACGGGTGTGGTCTGCGTGGTTGCCTCGTTCGCGATTTCGAACGGCTCGTTTTATCTGCTGAGCGGTGCCTTCGGCGAGCTCAGCCTGGGCGGGTTCGCAAGCCAGTTTCTGCGCTACTCGCCGGGCTTCGTGTTGACCGGCAGCGCCTGGGTCTGCGCCGGCCTGGCCGTCATCGCGTTGCTGCTGCGCCAAGGTGTGCTGGCGCCGACGCCGCGCGCGGCGTGAGCCCGCATCACTGCCCGGCGCTCCTGATCAGCGCGCCGGCCTCCGGCCAGGGCAAGACCAGCTTCACCGCCGCGCTGGCGCGTCTGCATCGGCGCGCCGGGCGTCGCGTGCGAGTGTTCAAGACCGGGCCGGATTTCCTCGACCCGATGGTGCTCGCCTGTGCCGCCGGCACGCCGGTGCTGCAGCTCGACCTGTGGATGGGCGGTGAACCTGAGGTGCGCGCGCGTTTGCATGCGGCCGCCGCCGAGGCGGACCTGATTCTGGTCGAAGGCATGATGGGGCTGTTCGACGGCGTACCCAGTGCGGCCGACCTCGCGCAGACCTTGGGCCTGCCTGTGCTGGCGGTGATTGATGCCAACGCGCTGGCGCAGAGCTTCGGCGCGATCGCGCTGGGGCTGGCGCGCTATCGGCCGCAGCTGAGCTTCGCCGGAGTGGCCGGCAATCGCGTCGCCAGTACTTGGCACACGCGTCTGCTGCGCGAAAGCCTGCCACCGGATTTGCTCTGGTTCGGTGCGCTGTCGCAGTCATCGGAGGGCGCCCTGCCCGAGCGGCATCTGGGCCTGGTGGCGGCCGCCGAGCTGGATGATCTGGATGCCCGAATCAATACACTCGCCGATGGACTTGCAGCGTCGCTGGGTGGTTGCCTGCCGCTGCCGGAGCCAGTCGAGTTCGCGCCTGCGCTGTTGCCCTTCGTCGAGCCCTGGCTGCGCTGCCGCCGCATCGCGATTGCCCGCGACGCGGCGTTCTGTTTCGTCTACGCCGCCAACATCGAGCTGCTGCTGCAGGCGGGCGCGCAGCTGATCGAGTTCTCGCCGCTGGCCGGACACGCCTTGCCGGAGTGCGACGCGCTGTGGCTGCCCGGTGGCTACCCCGAGCTGCATCTGCAGGCGCTGGCGGCGCGCACCGATCTGATGGCCCAGCTGCATGCGCATGTGCAGGCGGGCAAACCGCTGCTGGCGGAATGTGGCGGCCTGCTCGCGCTGCTGACCCATTTGCAGGACGCGGCCGGGCAGGGCGCGTCGATGGCGGGCTTGATCCCCGGTGCCGCGCGCGTCGGCACGCGCCTGGCTGGGCTGGGTTTGCAGCAGGTCGATCTGCCGGAAGGTCGTCTGCGTGGGCACAGCTTCCACTACGCCGAGGCCGTGATCGGCCTCGCCCCGCTCGCACATGCGCTGGATCCGAATGGCGCGCCGACCCGCGAAGCGATCTACCGCGTCCGGCGTTTGACCGCCAGCTTCGTGCATTTCTATTTTCCATCCAATCCCCTGGCGGCCTGCCGTCTGTTCATGGAGTGAACACATGTCGATGAAGATTCCGATGTTGCAGGTTCGCGGCGCCAGATCTCAGCCGGGCCCGTGTCAATGCGCAGCCTGATCCTCGGCGGTGCCCGCTCGGGCAAGAGCGCGCTCGCCGAAACGCTCGCCGCGGAGAGCGGCAAGCACGTGGTCTACATCGCCACTGCCGAGCCGGGCGACGCAGAAATGGCCATGCGTATCGAGCATCACCGGGCCCGCCGCATGGCCGAGTGGATCACCGTCGAATCACCGCGCGGGCTCGCTGCGACCCTGCAGCAGCACGCCGCTGCCGAGCGCTGCCTGCTGGTCGATTGCCTGACCCTGTGGGTGTCGAACCTGCTGTTCGACGAGGGCGAGGCGGTGTGGCAGGACGAGCGTGCGCGACTGCTCGACGTTCTGCCACAGCTGCCCGGCGAGATCCTTCTGGTCAGCAACGAGGTCGGCCTGGGCGTGGTGCCGATGGGCGCGATCAGCCGCCGCTTTGTTGATGAGTCCGGCCGCCTGCATCAGGCGCTCGGCGCGCTGTGCGAACGCGTGCTGTTCGTCGCCGCCGGCCTGCCGATGACCTTGAAAGGTCCGCGCCGATGAGCGCGCCCTGGTGGGCGGCAGCCTGCGCGCAGCCGAGCCGCGCGCACAGCCTTGAGGCGCAGGCGCGGCAGGCCCAGTTGACCAAGCCCAACGGTTCGCTGGGTCAGCTGGAGACCGCGGCGATCACGCTGGCGGGCCTGCAGGCTCGCGCCGAGCCCGCGGTCGAGCGGGTCTGGATCAGCGTGTTCGCCGGCGATCACGGGGTCGCGGCTGAAGGCGTCTCGGCCTTCCCGCAGTCGGTCACCGGCGAGATGCTGCGCAACTTCGCCACCGGCGGCGCTGCCATCTGCGTGCTGGCGCGCACGCTTGGCGCCACGCTCGAAGTGGTGAACCTCGGCACCGTCAACGACCCCGGCGAGCTGCCGGGCGTGCGTCGCGCAGTGATCGCTGCGCAAACCGCCAACCTGCTGCAGGCGCCCGCGCTCAGCTCGGCTCAGCTGGCGAGTGCACTGCAAACCGGCGCGGCTGCGGTGGCGCGTGCGGTTTCGGCCGATGCTGAACTGTTCATCGGCGGCGAGATGGGCATCGGCAATACCACCGCGGCCAGCGCATTGGCCTGCGCCCTGCTGTCGGAAGCACCCGAGCGTCTGGTCGGGCCCGGCACCGGGCTGGATTCCGATGGCCTGGTGCGCAAGCGTGCGGTCATCCGGCGCGCCCTGCTGCGGCATGCCGATGCGCGGACGCCGCTGGACATTCTGGCGGCGCTGGGCGGCTTCGAGATCGCCGCGCTTACCGGCAGCTGCATTGCTGCCGCACAGGCCGGGCTGCCGGTGTTGGTGGACGGGTTCATCGCGACCGTGGCGGCGCTGTTCGCGGTGCATCTCAATCCGGCCTGCCGGCCCTGGCTGCTGTTTGCACACCGCTCGCGCGAGCCGGGGCATGCGCGCCTGTTGACCGCACTCGAAGCCGAGCCTCTGTTGGACCTGGGGCTGCGCTTGGGAGAGGGCACTGGTGCAGCGGTGGCCGTGCCCTTGCTGCGGATGGCCTGCGCCCTGCACGCGCAGATGGCGACCTTCGAACAGGCCCGAGTGAGCTCTGCCAATGCGGGTTGATCTATTGCGCCACGGAGACACCAGCCAAGCCGGCTTTCGCGGCCAGCTTGATGACTCGCTCAGCGCGCTCGGCTGGCAGCAGCTGCAGGCGGTGTGTGCGGAGCTTGCCGGCAGTGCGGGTTGGACCGCCGTGCTGAGTTCACCGCTGCGTCGCTGCGCTGAGTTTGCGCGGGCGCTGGCCCGCGAGCGTGATCTGCCGCTGGTGTTCGATGCCGGCTTGGCCGAGTACGATTTTGGCGATTGGGCCGGCGCTAGTCCGGCTGAACTGTTCAACCGCGATCCAGATGCGCTGGAGCGCTTCTGGCGCGATCCAGTGGCGCATCCGCCGCCCGGTGCAGAGACGATCCTCGCCTTCTCAGCGCGCGTGCGGGCGGCGCTTGATTCGGCGCAAGCTCGCGAGCCCGAGGCCCGCCTGCTGGTGCTCACCCACGGCGGCGTGATTCGCCTGCTGCGCTGCCTGCAGGAGGGGATTCCACTGCAGGCGATGAGCTCGGTCGACGTGGCGCATGCCAGCCTGCACCGGTTGCAGTGGCCCTTGCCCGACGCTGTGCCGGCATGAACGGGCTCTGGTTTGCGCTGGCCTTCCTGACCCGCCTGCCGACGCCCGCGCTCGACTTCAGTGATTCCGCCGCACAGGCCCGGGCCTTGGCCTGGTACCCGCTGGTGGGCCTGTTGATCGGCGCGCTGTTGCTGGCCTTGGCCACGCTGCTGCAGTGGTTGCACGCGCCGGCCCCGCTGGCGGCCGCCTGCGTACTCGCGCTATGGGTGTGGCTGAGCGGAGGCCTGCATCTGGATGGTCTGGCTGACTGCGCCGATGCCTGGGCCGGTGGTCACGGCCAGCGCGAGCGCATTCTGCAGATCCTGAAGGACCCCGCCGCCGGGCCGATGGGCGTGGTCGCGATTGTTCTGGTGCTGCTGCTGAAGTTCGCCGCCCTGCAGGCCTTGCTGACGCAGGGCCCGCTGCTGCTGTTGGCGCCGGTGCTCGGCCGCGTCGCTGCGGTGGCACTCTTCCTGAGCCTGCCGTATGTGCGCGCTGGCGGGCTCGGCGCCCACCTGACTCAGGCGCCACGCGGCGCCTGCCTCGCTGCGGCATGGCTTTCCGCGGTCTCCTGCCTGTTTTTCGGATGGCCAGGCGTTGCCGCTTTGGCGGCTGCCATCGGCGTGTTCATGCACTGGCGGAGCGACTGTCACCAACGTTTGGGTGGCTTCACCGGCGACGCCGCCGGTGCCGCGATCGAGCGGGTCGAGGCGGCTGCGGTAGTTGCTGCGGCACTCGCACTCGCACTCGTCCAGCACGGCTGAGTCGAATCGCGCACCGGCGAGTGCGACGCTTTGGGCGTTGCGAACTGCGGTTCGGCAGCGCCGCAGGAGCGCACGCCGCCTGGCGATCCGCGCCTTCGAAACCGCCTGGCTCCCCCGGCCCTTCACCTCTGGCGCAGGGGAGCAAGATCGTTCAAGTGTCAATGGTCTTTAGAGCCAGCTCCGCCTGTACCCGGAAGTTCGTCGAATCGCGCTCAGTCATCACCCAGCGTGGGATCGCTGTTTGGGAGAAGGTTGACACTGCTGCGGGTGAATCGACCGCCCTGTGTCCCCGGGTAGGTCACGTCAATGCTCACCCGGTTGCCGCTTGCTCCTGCGCCACCGCGGACCAGGTTGAGGGTCAGGCTGCCGATCGGGGCACTGAGTTGCTGAGTCGCTGGCGACGGGCACGAACGGCAGTAGCCGCGGACTTGCCACAGCGGCTGCGGGACACCAGGGGTGAAGGCGTTGATCTGCCCCAGCGCCCAGCGCGGCTCCCCGGTTGCGTCGGCGTAGAACAATACCGAGAACAGTCCATCGCTGCTGCCCGCGCCGTTGAAGCTCTGCAGCGCCAAGCCCCAGCCGCCGTCGCCCGGCGAGTACCAGATGCTGCTGTAGTCGTTGGACACCCGGGTCGGCACGACGACTGGCTGCATGCACCATTGCAGTCGCTGGCCATTGATGGTGGTGGTCATCACGCCCAGTGGACCATCAAGATTGCGCCCTGGCGCACCGTCGCTGCAGGCGGGATGGCGGCGGGCGTCATTGAAGTCGATTCTGATCCGGCCTGCGTAGCGGGCGGAGCTGTCGGATTCGGATTGGTCCGGGCCCAGATAGCGCTGGCGCAGCAGCGAATCGCCGAACGGGTTGTTCTTCGGCAGGAACACCCCGTCGATGACCGGGCCGGTGGCGATGTACCACTCCGGGTCGCCATTGGCGTCGTAGGTGTAGAAGCCCAGGAAGTACTCGGCGGGAAGGCCCGAGATCGACGGCGAGATCAGACGGAAGTCGATGCCGTGGCCGTTGCGGGTCGGGTCGAAGTACTGAAAGCTGTCGGGCAGTTCGAAGCTGCGCTGTGGCATGCGGTTCGAGTTCCAGCCTACATCGCGCAGCACTCCGCCTGCGATGCCGAGCTCGCGCGGGCCGCTCGCGTTGAGCTGAGCCGTCATCAGCTGCACGCCGTAGTTGAACGATGAAATGTGCGAATAGGTCGAGCCCGGCGTCAGCGTCAGCGGCGCATGCAGGCGGATGTAGCCCTCGGGTGCCGGAATCAGCTGGGGTGCGGCGCTCAACGCGTTCGAGCCGGTGAATCGAAGCTGCGGCTCGCTGACCAGAGCCTGCGCGCGCTCCGCATCCGTAATGCGCAGGAACGGACTCAGGGTGCTGCCATCGTTCGACCGGCTGACCACATGACTGCCGTAGATGTCGTCGTACAGCGGGCCGTTGGGCAGGACTCGCCGCTTGCTGCCCACCGGAGCCCCGTCGTCGGGCTCAACCGTTATCAGGCCGAAAAAGCCCAACCCGTGGGTGATCTCATGCATTGCCACGCTGACGAAGCTGGTTGCCGCGCCGGCAGTGGTGAAGCCGTAGTCGAAACTGGCCGCGCCGGCCTGGTCAAGCGAGGAGTTGAAGGTGGCGCGGACGTCAAAGGTGTTGGCGCAGTTGAAGCCACCATCAAGACGGCACACCGTTGTGCCGATCTGTTGCGCGGTGGCGGCCGCCGAGTACCAGGTGAATGGCCGCTCGATGGACGGCATGTAGTAGCCGGGCTGGCCAATGTCGTTCAGAAACAGGTATTCAGGCCCGGCTTGCGCGAGCGTGAAACTGTTACCGGTCGCTGATCCGAGGTCGCTCCAACAGGCCTGGATTCGGACCGGCACGCGTGGCTGCAGCTGAGTGGTTAGCAGGCGCGCGGCTTCCTGTGCCGCCAGGCGGCGCTGCTGGCCCAAAGTGGTGCCGGTGTTGCCGCGGATCGGCGAGCGTGCTTCAGCCGCGTTCCAGCCGCTCACGTCGCAGGGGCGCGAGGCCGTGCCGGCATGGTCGAACACGACCTCGATCGCTGCCGCTTGCGTCGTTGCCGTCAAGCTGGCCGAGAGCGTCGCACTGATCGGGGTGTCTTCGAAATTGACGATGGCAAGATGCCAGCGGCCCGCCCGCAGAGGGATGGCATTGCCCTCATGGATCAGCAGGAATTCGTCGCCGCCGCCGCCGGTCGAGCGGTACTGGGCTTGATCGAACAACTGTTGGATATCGACCCGCGCGCCGCCCTGGTTGCGAAGCTCGAAGGGGCTGCCATAGCGCAGCAGCAGATCGACATCCTTCGACAGATCGGATGCCCGTAATTCCAGCCGCATGCCGCGCGGTCCGGCTGGAACGTCGATGGAATAGGACGACACTACCGAGCTGGGATTGATCGTCATGCTCACCGGGGTGCCCGGTTGAACAGCAATGAACTCCACCTGCGCCTGGGCGAACAGCGGCAGCGCGAGCGTTGCGCAGGCGACAGCGGTGAGCAGGTGGTTCATGGCTGCTCTCCGCTCAGCGAGGGGGCTTCCGGCGCCTCAAGAGCAACCGGGTGGTCCTGATCGCAGCTGAAGCCGATGCTTCCGTCGGCATGCCGATGCCCCCGCAGTGTGAGAATGATCGGCTGTTCGGCGAGCTCGACCATATCGGGCTTGAGGCTCTTCGCCGACTTTCCTGCGGGAACCTGCAGCGGATGCGACACAGGTTTTGTCGGCGATTGGGCGGACACCACGTCAGCCTGCAGTACCAGCAGGCCGGAGATGGCCAGTAACGCGACTTTCATCAGGGATACTCCGGGAGTTCCAAAGGTGTGAGCTGTGATCCATACGCGAACCCGTGCTTGGAATGCGTGTACAGGCGTGCTGCCAGGCCCGAACTCGATGCCTGCACTGATATGGCCCCATCGGGGATTCGCGCGGCGCTCAAGAGTCAATCGGCTTTGCCTGAAAAGCAGATGGCACGTCGGTCATGTCGGTCGGCGTGACGTGCGCAAGCACCGACAATGGACCACGGCCGGGCCGGTACCCGCCCCGCAGCGCGTGTTGTACGTAGCTTACGGCGCCTGCGCAGGCGTTGACGATGCTGGCACCGTCGGCCAGTAGCGCGGCGATCGCAGCCGAAAGCGTGCAGCCGGTGCCGTGCGGGCTGAGATCCAGACGGGTGTGCTCGAACGCGAAGTCGGTGTCCGGGCCGTATAGCCGGTCAACAACCCGGCCGCCTTCGTTCAGGTGTCCGCCCTTCATCAGCGCCCAGGCGGCTCCGGCAGCCCGCAGATCATGCGCAGCCGCAGCCAGCAGAGCGGCGGAGTCGAGCGAGCGGCCCAACAACACTTCGGCCTCCGGCAGGTTCGGTGTGATCACGGAGGCCAAGGGCACCAACTGATCACGCAGCGCTTGCACCGCATCCTCGGCCAGCAGACGTGCGCCCGAACTCGCCACCATGACCGGGTCAAGCACTACCGGCACGCGCGGAAACTGGCGCAGCACCGCGGCGACGCAGCAGATTCGCTCGGCGTCGGCGAGCATTCCAACCTTCACCGCGCGCACATCGAAATCTGCGAACAGATCTTCCATCTGCGCGCGCAGAAACTCGACCGGCGGCAGATGCACGGCACTGACCCCGCGAGTGGTTTGGGCGGTCAAGGCCGCAATCGCGCTGACGCCGTGCACCCCGAAGGCGGCAAAGGTCTTCAGGTCGGCCTGGATACCGGCGCCGCCCCCGGAGTCCGATCCGGCGACGGTCATGACTGTCGAGCAGCGGTCGTGCATGTTCTGTTTCATTTTCGCAACATCCCTTTGGATCTGGCTGAAAGTTTGCCCGATTGCGGTCTCTTGGGCGGGAAAACCCACTGGCGTTGAGGTGGTTGAGCGGTGGAAGCGAAAAGTCGATTGACCACCTGTTGTTTTTTACCCATACTCGCGCCCGGTCTGATGCCAAAATCAGACGGCGCCCGAGGGGGGTTTGTGCGACGTTCCTGGTCAGTGTTTCCCATCCGCGTGTTGACTTGCTCCGCTAGCGCCTTGGTGGCTGGCGTACCTGTCGCCGCCGCCGCGGGATCGGATTCCGAAGTTTGGCGCGGGTATGCACGCGACAGCATCCAGCCGGCCTTTGACTGGGCTCGAACCGTAGACACGAGCCCGCCGAAGCAGGGCGATTCGGAAATCGAGGCGGCGCGCAAGCGCTTGACCCTCAGTATCCAGTCCGCCAGTACTGGTGGAGTGCTCGCTGGCGAGGGCGCCGGTCCATTGCGCCGCTTCGGTCTCCCCGGCACAGCCTTTGGGCCTGCAGGTGGTGTTCGCTTTACCAGCTCTTCGTTCATGCCTGAACTCCAGGCTGAACTGGGCGCGCGCGCTCAGCTGCGCGCTGGCGTCACCATCGCAAGTCAGCGCTTCGCCACGCCGGGCTTTGGTGAGGTGCGTGCGTACGGGCAGATGTTCGGTCTTCCAACCGTAGCGGGCTCTGGCGGCAGCGTTGAGCAGTCATTCGGCCAAGGCGTGCATGCTTCGGTCGATACGCGCCTGTCGGATCGCGTGGGACTTGGCCTGAGCGCTCAGTCGCGCGTGGACATGGACGCATTCAAGTCGTACCGCGGGGTGTTCACTGAGCCCGGTGACTTCGACATGCCCGCACGCACGGGGCTGTCGATGGAGTGGCTCGCAGCCGCGCCATTGAGTATCAGTTTCGGTGTCGAGAGGGTGCTTTACAGCGGAGTCAACGCGTTTACCAGCCGCGCTCTGCCGCCGCGCTTCTTGGCTTTCCTCGGCGATGGATCGTCACCGCGCTTTGCTTGGCGCGACCTCACCGTCTACAGCGTGGAGAGCGAGCTGAAGGATGCCTCGGGCGGACAGTGGATTCTGCGTTGGACCTCGCGGCAGCAACCGTCTCCGACCTCAGCGCTGCTCGACTTCGCGCTCAGCGATACCTACAGCGACACCAATGTGTTGGCGAGCTACCAGCGTGAACTCGGTAGCGCGGGCAGTTTGAGCTTCGGCGCCAGTTATGCGCCATCCCAGTACATCCTCGGCGCGGGCTCGTTTGGCAGCCGCTTCAGCGAAGGCGCCCAGCTTGAAGTCGAGATGAACTGGTCGATGCGCTTCTAGTTTTTTGCTTCGCCTTTGCGGCGATGGCAATCCGCGTAAGTCAAGTACACAGGGCTTGATTTTGCAGGGCTCCTTCGGGAGCCCTCTTTTTTGCGCGTGTGCTTTTGGGCGTGATCGGCAGCATGACGGGCGGAATCGCGTCCGCGGTCGCTGCCGCTCCGGAGCGAATTTGCCACCCAAGGATTCCACTGCAGGCAGACGCCTGACGGCTCACGGGCCGCACTCCCCGTCGCCTCGCTGCCCGATAGCGCGCGGCGACATCCAGCCACGAACTGCGCCGCTCAGCGTATGCAAAGGCGCTCAGTTGAACGCGGCTGCGTAGCCCGAAGTCACCAGCGACTTCTGCACCAGTTCGCACACTTTCAGATTGCCGGCGACGATCTGGCCGCTCTTGAAGCTGCTGTTGCCGCCATTGAAGTCGCAGATGCGACCGCCGGCTTCACGCACCAGCAGAACGCCGGCGGCGATGTCCCAGGGCATGACGCCGGCTTCGAAGTAGGCGTCAGCGCGACCGCAGGCGACATACGCGAGGTCGAGCGCCGCCGAACCGGTGCGTCGCACGTCTTCAGCATCGCGCATCAACTCGCGTACGGCTTCGAGCTGGGCGCCGATCCTGGAGCGCTGGCGCGGCGCAAAGCCGGTGATCAGCATCGCGCCGGACAGGTCCGGGCGCTGGGCGACGCGGATGCGCTTGTCGTTGAGCAAGGCGCCGGCGCCCTTGCTGGCGGTGTAGATCTCGTTGCGCAGCGGATCGTAGATCACGCCAAGTACGGGCTCGCCGCTGTCGAGCAGGGCGATCGAGACGCAGAAATGCGGGATGCCGTGCAGAAAGTTGCTGGTGCCGTCGAGAGGATCGATCACCCAGGTGTAGCGAGACTTGCCGGTCTGACCGGATTCCTCGGCGAGGAAGGCGTGGTCGGGGAAGGCCCGCTTCAGTTCGCGAATGATCTCGGCTTCGGCCTGGGCATCCACTTCACTGGCATAATCCTGCTTCGATTTCTCAAAGACGCTCAAGGACTCGATCCGGCCAACATGGCGCAGGATCAGGTCGCCGGCACGGCGTGCCGCCTTGACCACGATATTGATCGCGGGCTTCTGCATACGGGTCTCTCGCTGGGCAAAGAACAGGTACAGCCTACTGGCTGACCTTGACGGCCGCGGAGTGTACTGCAAAGCCCCGTCGGCGTCCCTTCCGGGCGCTGAATACTTGCCGGATTGCCCACCCATGCTCGACTCCATCGCCATCGTACTGGTTGCCACCCAACACCCTGGCAATATCGGTTCGACCGCCCGCGCAATGAAGACCATGGGTCTGTCGAAGCTGCGTCTGGTGCAGCCTGAGCAGTTCCCCGATATCCAGGCCCACACCATGGCTGCGGGTGCCGACGATGTGCTGGAGAACGCCCAGGTATTCGAGCGGCTGGAGGATGCTCTCGCGGATTGCCGACTGGCGCTGGGCTGCACTGCACGTCAGCGCGGCGTGCCGCTGCCGCAGTACGACCCGCGGCAGGGCTCCGCGCTGATGTTGGAGGCGACTCGCAGCGGCACGGTGGCTTTGGTGTTCGGGCGTGAGCGCACCGGCCTGTACAACGAGGAGCTGCAGCGCTGTCAGGCGGCGGTGCATATCCCGGCCAATCCGGGCTACAGCTCGCTGAACCTGGCGCAGGCGGTGCAGGTCTTGGCCTATGAGCTGCGCATGGGGGCACTGGCTGCTGCGGAGGGATCTCAGCCGGCGCCCGCCATCGCTCCGCCGGGCGTATCGCTGGAGCGCGCCGATTCGATGGCGACCCAGGGCCAGGTCGAGCGCTTCTTCGTGCATCTGGATCAGACCCTGCACGACATCGATTTCCACAAGGGCCGTTCGCCGGATGTGGTGATGCAGCGTCTGCGGCGGGTGTTTTTGCGTGCGGCGGTGGATACGCGCGAGCTGCGCGTACTGCACGGCATTCTTGCCGATGCGCAGCGCATGGCCAGCCTGGCCCTGCAGTCGGGCCTGCACGTGCCGACGCCGGTGCGCAAGGCCGAAGCGGCGGCCGCACGCGCCGCAGCCGCGGCAGAAGGCGATGACGCCGACGCTTCACCCTGAGTCGGCGCGGCTGCGCTGAACATCGCCGCATGAAGGCCTTCTACTGCCACCACTTCGTGCTGCCGCTGCCGCCGGAGCACCGCTTTCCGATGGACAAGTACCGGCGCCTGTTTGAACGCGTGCAGCCCTTGGCGCAGTCGTCAGGCCTGCAGCTCTACGAACCCACGCCCGCCTTGCTTGACGACCTGCTGCGCGTGCATTGCCCGCAGTACGTCGAGCGCATGCTGCAGGGACGGGCCAGCGAGGCGGAGCTGCGGCGGATCGGGTTTCCGTGGTCGCCGGGCATGGTCGACCGCTCGCGGCGTTCGTCAGGCGGCACGATCGGTGCGCTGACTGCGGCCCTGGCCGGCGATGGTGTCGGCGTGAATCTGGCCGGCGGCACCCACCATGCGGGCTTCAACCGTGGCGGCGGCTACTGCGTGTTCAACGATTCTGTGGTGGCTGCGCGCCACGTGCAGGCGGCAGGATTGGCCGATCGGCTGCTGGTGGTCGACCTTGACGTGCATCAGGGCGATGGCACCGCGGCGATCTGCGCGGATGACCCGAGCATCTATACCTTCTCGATGCATGCTGAACGCAATTACCCGGCAGTGAAGCCCGCCTCGGATCTCGATGTCGCGCTGGAAGATGGCGTTGATGACGCTCGCTATCTTGAGCTGCTGGATCATCACCTGCCGCGCGCGATCAGCGCGGCGCGTCCGGATGCCGTGATCTATCTGGCCGGTGCGGATCCGTTCGAAGGCGATCGCTTGGGCTACCTCAAGCTGAGCAAGGAGGGACTGCTGGAGCGCGACCGGCGTGTGCTGGCGAGCTGCCGCCGCCACGGCCTGCCGCTGTCGATCAGCATGGCCGGCGGCTACGCCCCTGTCATCGACGACATCGTCGACATCCACTTCGCCACGGTCAGCGCGGCGCTGGAGCATTGGCGCGGTGGGGCGTGAGCGCGAGCGCACGCTGGGCGCTGGTGGCGCCGTGTTGTTCGAATCAAGTCGCGCTGGCGAATCTTCCGGCCGCAGGCGGGCGTGAGCCACCTACAATCGCCGACCTGCCTATACCGGCAGCCTCTTGAGCCAGGACCACCGCATGGATCGCATTCCTCCCATCACCAAAGCGCTGCTGTTCGCGAACATTCTGGTGTTCGTGCTGCAGTCCTGGGCCGGCGACGACGTGCTGGCCTGGTTTGCTCTGTGGCCCGCCGGCGAGTTCCCTGCTCAGACCGGCGACGGTCGTTTGATCACCGTGGGCTTTCTGCCCTGGCAGCTGATCAGCTATGGTTTTCTGCACGGCAGCTTCGGCCACTTGTTTTTCAACATGCTGGCCTTGTTCATGTTCGGCGCGGCGATCGAAGCCCACTGGGGCTCGCGCGTGTACCTGATTTACGTGCTGACCTGCATCGTTGGAGCCGGCTTGGTGCAACTGGTGGTGGCGACCTCGGCGATCAGCAGTGGTGGCGGTCTGTATCCCACCGTCGGCGCTTCGGGCGGTGTGTTCGGCGTGCTGCTGGCCTTCGGCATGATGTTTCCCGAACGCCGCGTGATGCTGCTGATTCCACCGATCCCGATGAAGGCACGCACCCTGGTGATCGGCTACGGACTGGTTGAACTGTTCATGGGCGTGACCGGAACCCAATCAGGCATTGCTCACTTCGCCCACCTCGGCGGCATGCTGTTCGGCTTTCTGCTGATCCAGTACTGGCGGCGGAGTTGGCCATTCGGGTGGCGGCGGTGACAGGGCGCAGGCCACGCCTGGAGTTGTGACTGGGGAATCGGCAATGGACCGGAGGGTGTCACTGGCTCAGCTCGATTCCCAATACTCGACTCAGACCGCCGCCCGCAGGATATAGCTGCCCTCGGGCCGATGCGGCAGCAGGTCGGGCCCCAGCAGGCGGCTGATCCGGCTGAACACTTCATCGCGGTTGAACGGCTTCTTCATGAAGTCGTCGGCGCCGATCCGCTGCAGGTAAAACTGTTCGGTAGCCTGCTCGTTGCCGCTGATCATGATGATCGGGATGTTGCGGGTCACTGGCGACCGGCGCAGATGGCGCAGGGCCTCAAAGCCGCTCATGCCCGGCAGCACGATGTCGAGGAAGATCAGGTGCGGCACTTCTGCTTCGGCGATCTCGATGCCGCGTTCGGCGTCGTAGGCCTCGCGGGTGGCGAAACCGTTCTGCTGCAGCATTCGCCGCAGCACCGTGACGATGGTGGTGGAGTCGTCGATGATCAGGAACCGCGTATCCGGTCGCGCGTGCTGGCGCGGGCGGATACGCCGCTCGCCGATCACCCGGTCTTCGCCACCGAACAGCCGCTTGAACAGGCCCACTCCACTCATGACGCATTCCCCAGTAACGCTCGTGTGACGCGGATTGTCACAATTTGTTATTCCGTGGCGCAAGCCCCCTGTGAGACACACTTTGTGACACGGCCTGCAACTTCAGCAGAAACACCAATCGCAGACCACACGCGGGCGGCTGAGCCCGCCCGTATCGATGCCACCCGCAGCGGCTAGCTCGCCCGCATCGTGACCACATCCGGGCTCAGGATCAGCCGCAGCGCGTCGAGTCGCGGCCGCGCCTGCGGCATCACCGCAAGCAGGGCGACATGCTCGCGCTCCAGCGCTTCGACCTCTTCCGGACGCACCGCGGGGTTGATCCGCGCCAGCCGCTTCAACCGCTCGATCTCGCCGCCCAGCAAGTCTTCGGCCTGGCCGAGTGCGGTTTCGATGCGGGCCGCAGCCTGGGCCTTGGCGTCCTTCTCGGTGGCGCCGAGCATGCTGGGGATCAGGGTGGTCAGCAGCTTGCGCTGGCGGCTCAGGTCGACCGGTCGATCGCCGGAAGCACGCAGGGCGCGGGCGCCGGGGATGTAGTCGGGCTTCAGCTGCAGGCGGGTGTCGACCACGACGGTCAGCGGCAGCGGCGGCAGGAAGCGGTCGACATGCAGACTCGGGTCGGCAACGCACTCGAGCACGTACAGCGCTTCCAGCAGCAGGCTGCGCTGCGGCAGGCTGTCATCAACCAAGGCCACTGCATTGCCGGTTTCCGATGACAGCAGCAGCTCTTCGGCGTTCAGCAGCAGTGGGTGATCGGCGCGCAGGTAGAGCAGGTCGTCGCGGGCCAGCGCGCGTGCTCGGGAAAAGGTCGCCTGACGCGGGCCGCCCTTGAGCTCGTCGAAGGCATCGAGGGTGACGTATTCGGGGTCGAGCAGCACGATCTCGTTGCCCTGCGGCTCGTTGTGGATGCCGAAGTGTTCCAGCAGCCGCAGCGGGTAGTCCTCAATGGTGGCGGCGATGTCGTCCAGGCCCAGCGCCTGCTGCAGGCGACCGTTGCCCGCGGCGCGCTGGCTGGACAGCTCGAGCAGGCGATCTCGGCCCCGATGCACGCGATCGGACAGCTCGGCGTGCTGCGTGCGGGTGTCATCCATCAGCGCATCGACGTCGATGTCGCTCGGGTTCTCGGTAAGCGCCAGCAGGCGCGGGCCGAACCGGCGCAGCAGCTCGCGGCCATCGGCACACACGCTGCGGAAGGCGTCCAAGCCCTCGTCGTACCAGCGCAGCAGCAGGTCCTGCGGGCTGCCGTTGATCGCCACCGCATGGATCTGCACGGCGCCCTTCTGGCCGATGCGGTCTAGCCGGCCGATGCGCTGCTCAAGCATGTCGGGATCGATCGGCAGATCCCACAGCACCAGGTGCTGGGCGAACTGGAAGTTGCGGCCTTCGGCGCCGACTTCGGATGCGATCAGCAGGCGCGCGCCCTCGGGATCGGCGAAGTAGGCGGCGGCGCGGTCGCGCTGCAGCAGGTTCATGTCTTCGTGGAAGCGCGCCACCGGCAGGCCGGAACGCACTCGCAGGGCTTCGTCCAGCGCCTGCACCTTGGCCCGTGAACGGCACAGCAGCAGCACCTTGGCCGGAGCCAATGCCTCCAGCCGCTGCAGCAGCCATTCGAAGCGCGGGTCGCGGGTGTAGTCGTGTTCGGGTTCGTGGTGGCCGGGCGCGCCGATGTCGGCCAGTGCTTCGGCACGCAGTCGGCCGGGCAGGGCGGGGTCATCGCTCGGGTCGTGCAAGCGTTCGACGTGGGGGATGCGTTCCGGGAAACCGCCGACGGCAGCGCGGCGGTTGCGGATCATCACCCGGCCGGTGCCGTGGCGGTCGATCAGTGCTTCAACCAGCTTCCACGCGGCGGCCTCGTCGCCGGCCTCGATCTTCGGCAGGGCGGCGGCCAGTGTCGCCGGCTCGTCGGCAAACAGCGCCTGCAACAGGGCGGTGCCTTCGGCATCCGGCGCACGCGATTCCAGCAGGGCCTCGGTGACCCGCGACAGCGCCAGATGGCGGTCGGATTCGGCGATGAAGGCATCGAGATCGGAATAGCGCGCGGCGTCGAGCAGACGCAGGCGCGCGAAATGGCCGCTGCGGCCGAGCTGTTCGGGCGTGGCGGTCAGCAGGATCAGCCCTGGCACACGTGTCGATAGTTGCTCGACCAGGGCGTACTCCGGACTCGGCTGCTCGGGTGCCCAGGCCAGATGATGGGCTTCGTCCACCACCAGCAGGTCCCAGCCGGCCTCCAGCAGCTGCTTGCAGCGTTTGCGATCGTTCGCCAGCCAGCCGACCGCGGCGATCACGCACTGCTCGTCTTCGAACGGATTGCGACTGGGGTCGACCTCGGTGATCGCTTCGCACCGCTCTTCGTCGTACAGGGCAAAGCGCAGATTGAAACGCCGCAGCAGTTCAACGAACCACTGGTGCACCAGGCTCTCTGGCACCAGCACCAGCACGCGCTGCGCGCGGCCGGTCGCCAGTTGTTGAGCGGTGATCATGCCGGCTTCAATGGTCTTGCCGAGGCCCACTTCATCAGCCAGCAGCAGCCGCGGTTGCCGACGCTCGGCAGCCAACTCTGCGACTTTAAGCTGATGTGGGATCAGGTCGATGCGCGCGCCCAAAACCCCCCAGCCGGGGTGGCGGCGCGCTTCGGCTCGACGACGCAGGGCCTCGCGGCGCAGTTCAAAGGCGGGGCTTCGGTCAACCCGGCCCGACAGCAGGCGCGCGTCGGCCTGCGAGACCGGCTGCTCGGCATCGAGCAGGCCTTCATTGATTTCGCGGTCGCCGACCGCGTAGACATACAGGCCATCGACGATGTTGATTGCCTCCACTGTGTACTCGACACCTTCGGTGCGCAGGCGCTCGCCGACGCGGAACTCGGCGCGCACCAGCGGTGCGCTTTCGAGCGCGTATTGGCGCACCACGCCGCTTCCAGTGAAGACGATCTGCACGCTGCGGCCAATCAGGCGCATCACCGTGCCCAGGCCGAGCTCGGGCTCGGCAGTGGACAGCCAACGCTGTCCGGGGACGAAAGGAGAATTCATCCGCGGAATTCTACCCCGCCTGACTCCGCCCTCATACGTCGGAACATGCCTGCCTCTCCGTCCGCTCTTCACCGCCGGCTTCGGCTGTGCGATCCTCGCCGGCCGCTTTGCGCCGCCTGTCCGGGCGCGCAGCCAGACCCCCTCGCGCGCGCCGGCCGCCGCGCAAGGTGACCAGCGATGCCCCACGGCTGGGGCCGCGACCGCCTCTGCTCGCGCGAATTGCAGGTTCGCGAGCCCGCTGGCGTGTATTCCACCGCCACAGGAACCACGAATGTCCCCGATTACCGTAAATGCCCGCATCTCGCCGCGCGGCGGCCTCGATGTCCTGTCGCGCAGCGAAGTCAGCCGGCTGCGCGATGCCTCCAAGGGTGGTCTGCACGAACTGCTGCGCCGCTGCGCGCTGGCCGTGCTCACCTCCGGCAGCACCAGCGACGACCCGCGCGCCGCGCTCGAGCGCTACCCTGAGTTTGAAATCGAAGTGCAACAGCAGGACCGCGGCGTCCGCTTGGAACTGCGCCACGCGCCCGCGCAGGCCTTCGTCGACGGCAAGATCATCGCCGGTGTCGCCGAGCTGCTGTTCGCCGTGGTGCGCGACATCGCCTATGTCTCGACCGAAGTGCAAAGCTCAGGGCGCTTCAACCTGGAAGACACCCAGGACATCACCAATGCGGTGTTCGAGATCCTGCGCAATGCGCGTGTGCTGCGTCCGCACGTCGAGCCGAATCTCGTGGTGTGCTGGGGCGGCCACTCGATCGCCCGCCACGAATACGAATACACCAAACACGTCGGCTACGAGCTCGGCCTGCGCGACATCGACATCTGCACCGGTTGCGGCCCGGGTGCGATGAAAGGCCCGATGAAGGGCGCCGCGGTCGGCCACGCCAAGCAACGTCGACGCGAGAACCGCTACATCGGCATCACCGAGCCTGGCATCATCGCCGCCGAGTCGCCGAACCCGATCGTCAATCATCTGGTGATCATGCCGGACATCGAGAAGCGGCTTGAGGCGTTCGTCCGCGTCGGCCACGGCATCATCGTGTTCCCGGGCGGTGTCGGCACAGCGGAGGAAATCCTCTATCTGCTCGGCATCCTGCTGCACCCGGACAACGCCCACCTGCCGTTCCCGGTGGTGTTCACCGGGCCGAAGGAATCGGCCGCCTACTTCGAGCAGATCGACCAGTTCCTGCGCCTGACCTTGGGCGAGTCCGCCGCCGAGCGCTACAAGATCATCGTTGACGATCCGCGCGAAGTGGCGCGCTACATGGAGCGCGGGCTGTCGAAGGTGCGCGAGCACCGGCTCGATACCAAGGATGCGTTCTTCTTCAACTGGGCGCTGCGCATCCAGCCCGAGTTCCAGCACCCGTTCGCGCCAACCCACGAGAACATGGCTGGCCTCAAGCTGCATCGCGATCAGCCGGCGCATCAGCTGGCGGCCGACCTGCGGCGCGCGTTCTCCGGCATCGTCGCCGGCAACGTGAAAGAAGAAGGCATGCGTGCGATCGAACAGTTCGGCCCCTACGTGATCGACGGCGAAGCCGAAATCATGCGTGCGCTGGACGCCCTGCTCCGCGCCTTTGTCGAGCAGCGGCGGATGAAGATGAGCGGCGACTACAAGCCGTGCTATCGCGTCGGCTGATTTGGGCCGGGAATCGGGAGTCGGGAGTCGTTGAAGCGGCCTCTCGCGACCGCGCTGCATCGCTTTGATCTGGCAAATCCAAGGGCGGCCTGGGTCGCCCTTGGTTGTTGCCGGCACGGGCGTATCGGCCGTGCAGGGCGGGCTAAACGATTCTCCAGTTCCCGATCCCGTCGAGAGCCGCGGTTTCAGTCGCCTCGAATGATTCCCGGCCCTTTGCCGGCCGTCTTCTCGTACACGCCCTTGCCGATCTTGCGGTATTGGGTGAAGCCTTTCGCGCTGACGTTTTTCTCGCGCAACAGGTGTGCACCACCCATGGCTAGCGCGGGTGCGCCGATCTGCTTGCGAATCGGGCCGCCGCACTTGGGGCAGGTTTCGAGCTCGGGATCGGACAGTTTCTGCAGGTGATCGAAGCCGTCGAGGCAGTGCTCGCAACCTTCGGCGGTGCTGCGGTACTCGAAGATCGGCATGGCGTGAGTCCTGCGGGGTCCAGTGCTTGAAGATGCGACCGGCGGCGCTAGGGCGCAAGCGGGGTATTCATCGTGCCTGCGCCGAGTAGCGAGCGATGCTCGACCGTGGCGCCCAACTCGTGGCGCAAAAACCCGGCGCACAAAAAACCCCGCTCGATGGCGGGGTTGATTGCGGCACGTGACGAGTGGTCGGGGTGAGAGGATTCGAACCTCCGACTTCTACTTCCCGAAAGTAGCGCTCTACCAAGCTGAGCTACACCCCGATCTTGTCGCCTCGTGCGAGCCGCGCATCATACGGGCCTTGCGCAGCCTGCGCAAGACGGCCGTGAGGCCTCACGGACAAACTGGTAGCCTTTGCAGCCTCACGTTGGCGCCTGTCGCCGCCCCAACCCAGACGGAGAGTCTGTCTTGATCAAGCCACGCACCGTACCCGGCGTCCTGGAACTGCTGCCGCGCGACCAGATCGCCTTCCAGCGCATGCTCGACATCATTCGCGGCAACTTCGAGCGCTACGGCTTCCTGCCGGTGGAAACGCCGGTGATGGAGCTGTCCGAAGTGCTGCTGACCAAATCGGGCGGCGAGACCGAGCGCCAGGTGTATTTCGTGCAAAGCACCGGCTCGTTGGAAAAAGCCGAGGCCGGGGCGATGCCGGAACAGGCGCTGCGCTTCGACCTGACCGTGCCATTGGCGCGCTATGTGGCCGAGCACGAACACAACCTCAGCTTTCCGTTCCGGCGCTACCAGATCCAGCGCGTCTACCGCGGCGAGCGCGCCCAGCGCGGACGCTTCCGCGAGTTCTATCAGTGCGATATCGACGTGATCGGCAAGGACGCGCTGTCGATCCGTTTCGATGCTGAACTGCCGGCGGTGATCCATTCGGTGTTCAGTGATCTGGCGATCGGCGCGTTCACCATCCAGATCAACAATCGCAAGCTGATGCGCGGCTTTTTCGAAGGCTTGGGCGTAGCGGATGGTGAAACGCAGGGCGCGGTCCTGCGCGAGGTCGACAAGCTCGACAAACGCGGCCCCGACTACGTGCGCGAAACCCTGAGCGCCACACCGTTCGGAATGACGGCCGAGGCCGTCGAGCAGATCCTCGACTTTGTGCAGATCCGCTCGGCTGGCCACGCCGATGCCTTGGCTCAGCTGGAGCGCCTGGGGCAGGGCAGCGACACCTTCAACCAAGGCATCGGCGAACTGCGCGAAGTGCTGGAAATGGTGCGCGCCTTCGGTGTGCCCGAAGCCAACTACGCGATCAACCTGTCGATCGCGCGTGGGCTGGACTACTACACCGGCACCGTCTACGAGACCACGCTGAATGACTACCCGCAGATCGGCTCGATCTGTTCGGGCGGTCGCTACGAGAACCTGGCCGGCCAGTACACCAAGTCGCACCTGCCTGGCGTGGGCATCTCGATCGGCGCATCCAGGCTGTTCTGGCAGCTGCGCGAGGCGGGGCTGATTCAGGCCGCCGAAAGCAGTGTCGAGGTGCTGGTGGCGCAGATGGATGAGACGCGTCTGCCGGACTATCTGAAGCTCGCCTCAGAACTGCGTCGTGCTGGCATCAATGCGGAAGTGCAGCTGGAGGCGAAAAAGATCGCCAAGCAGTTCCAGTACGCCGATCGCGCGGGCATCCGCTTCGTGCTGCTGCTGGGCGAAGAGGAAGCCACCCGCGGCGTGGTCGCGGTCAAGGACATGCGCAAGCAGGAGCAGTTCGAAGTCCCGCGTGATGATCTGGTGCGCGCGCTGCGGGTCGAGATCGAACAGGCGCGGGCGATGGCCGGACGCGGTAGCCAGCGCGGCTGAAGCGTTCACCGCTGAGCGGGCCGAGTGCATGCCGCTTGAATCGGCGCGCGCGTCTGGACTGCCTGGGTGTCACCCGAAGGGTGGATCATGACGACTCAGGTCATCGCCTATCTGCACAGCTTGAGCATGTATCAGCTGCGCGATTGGGCCGGCGCCACCATCACCGATCGCGGTCACGGCTGTGTCGGAGCGGTGCGGGAGCTGAGCCTGACGGCCGACGGTACGTTGGCGGCCTGGGTCGATGGCAGCGAGACCTATGCCACCGCGGTCCGCATCGAGGGGACACAGCCGCTGACGGCCGAAACGAGGCGCACCATCGTGCGGGCCACCGCTCCACCCTCCTAACAGTTCACGGCCGCGCGGGCGGGCGCCCCAGGTGGGTTACCCGGAAGTGCAGATTCTGCTGCAGACGCTTTTGGCGCGCGGTGCCGGCGATGCCGTGCTGGAGTTGGGCGATGAGCTGTTGCGCGAAGGCGTCCGCCAGCTTGAAAGCTCCCATGACGATGACCACAGCGCCTACGAGCTGGGCGAATGCATGGACGTGGTGATGGCCACGTTGCCGCACAGCAGCTTGAGCCCGTCCGATTATCAGCGCTCTGGCGTCGACATCCAGAACCGCCACAGCGTTCAGGAGACGCTGGCCCGGACACTCAGCGGGTCCCATCCGGAATCGCCATGGAGCTGTATTGGAAACGCGTCGAAGGGCTGATCGCCGAGCTCAAGCCGCGTGCGTACGAGACGTCTGGCGCGCATCTGCGCGAAATGCGTGCGGTCTATCTGCAGACCCAGCGCGCTGAGCTGTGGCAGTCGAAGCTGGCTGCACTGCGTCCGGCTCACAAGGCCAAGACTCACCTTCAGGCTGTGCTCGAAACGCTTGAGCCTGCCGTGGGGGCGCAGCCCAGGCGCAGTCCTTTGAGCTTCTGAGCGTGGCGACAGCGTCGCCTGCCAACTGAGGAACCTGCCCTGCGGTGGCGTTCCGAACGCTGAGCAGTTGATCTCGCGCGAAACATGCGTTGCGCAAAGCGTAACGGCCAGCACGATTCGATGCCCCGTCGCCGCGAGATCGGATGTCCGTGTTTAGTGTCTGCGATCGCAGTCGCGCGTCGCTCAGACCCACAGCCGCTGCAGCAGTCCGATCACCTCGCTAGACAGCAGCGCCGATGCGGTAATCGTGCCGATCCCCAGCACCCAGGCGATCAGCAGCAAGATGCCATCGCGTTCGATCAGGGCCAGCGCGTACAGCACCAGCAGCAGGCCGAACGGATAGTTGGTGAGCGGGATGGGCAGCGCCAGCAGCAGGCCCAGCAGAACCAGTTGCGCGCCGGTGAAGGCGATCGATGTTACCCGTGTGGACAGTCCGTTCAGGCGTGGCCGACACAGTCGCTCGATCCGCGCCAGAAGCCCGCCCAAGCGTGTGTTGAAGCCGACCAAGCGCGCTTTTGGAACCACTTTCTCGCGTAGGCGTCGCGGCAGCCAGGGCTGGCGCAGGCACAGCAACATCTGCAGGCCGACCAGCGACACCAGCGGCCCGCTGATCGCGCCCACCCCGAACGGCAGGGGGATGAACGATGGCATGGTCGCCAGCAGCAGCAGCGCGCCGAACGCGCGTCGTCCGAAGGCGGCAAGCAAGTCTTCGACGCGAGGTTGAATGGGGTCGGGCAAGGCGGCCAGATCGCGCAGAATCTGGCTGGTACTGGGGGCTTTGGAGTCGTGCATGCCGCTAGCCTGACGCAGCCGCGCTTTATGCGCACTGATTCGTGGCGGTGTGGCGGTCAGAAAAAATACACTGGCGCCCGGTGCGAGCCACCCGCATCGCTCGCCGGCGATACACTCGGGCACGCGCGGCGGTTGACGCGTGTCGACCGCAACATGCTGGAGTGGATCTGCAATGGCTGAACGCGCGGGCGAAGCAAACAAGGCACTCGGCGCTGAGCTGGCGGCTCTGCGAGATCTGGTGATCCGCATGGGCGGCGCAGTGGAGGAGCAATTGCGCTGCGGCATCCATGCGCTGCAGCACCGAGATGCCCGGCTGGCCGAGCAGGTGGTGGCCGGGGACCGCCAGATCGACCGTTACGAGTTGCAGGCCGATGCCGATATCGCGGTGCTGATCGGCAACCGCGCACCGCAGGGCGTCGACCTGCGTGCCATCCTCACCCTGTCGAAGTCGGTCAATGACCTGGAGCGGATCGGCGACGAATCCAAGAAGCTGGCGCGGATTGCGATCGCACTGATGGAGTCGGCGGAAGACAGTGTCGAGGTGCCGATGATCACCGAAATCACCGGCATGTCGAAAATCTCCGCAGCGATGCTGCGCGGGGCGCTGAATGCGCTGGTGCGGCTGGATCTGCAGCAGGCGGATCGGACCCGCAGCGAGGATGAGCGCCTGGATGCGGTCTACAAGTCCAGCATCGACCAGCTCACCACCCTGATGGCGGCCAGCCCTTCCGCGGTGGCGCCAGGCGTGCAGGCGCTGTACGCATTGAAGTCGCTGGAGCGCATCGGCGACCACGCCAAGAACATCGCGGGCTATGTGTTCTATATGGTTGAAGGCCGCGACGTGCGGCATCCGAAAGCGCGCGAGGAAGCGGCGACCGATCTGCGGCAGCACTGAGTGGGTCGGTGAGGCCTGGAGCCTCCGTTGTGGCCGGAGGCAGGCCCGGTCATAGCTCGGGTGCCCTGATCAGAACAGATCGCCGCCGGCGGACAGTGCGCGCTCCATACGGTCGCCCAAGCCACCGATTTCCAGGATCAGGCGATCGATCTCCGCCGCGCTCAGGCCTTCCAGCGGGCGGTTTTCGCACAGCTGCAGGTAGGTCAGGCCATCGAGTTCCGACATAGCGAGATAGCCGACGCGCTGCTCCCAGTTGAAAGCCAGGGCGCGCTTCGCATCCAGCCCGGTGGTGGGGGCGAGTGCAGTGCTGACGCGCAGAAACTTGCGGCCGTCCTCGTCTTCAAGCTCGGTCAAAAACAGACCCTGATGACGGGCGCCGTTGTTCAGGGTGAGCTCGATCCCGATCAGATAGGGCTCGCTGCGGCTGACCGTGTAGTTGGGGGCAACGTGTGCGCGGACCTGTTCGAAGTTCTGCATGATTTTCGCAGTGCGTGAAGGAGCGGCCTATGCTACCAGCCTGACCGCCGCTTCCAGACTCTTGCGCCAACGATGTCCACCAGCTCGACCGATCCGAAACGCCAGTCCATCCTCGTGGTAGTGCGTTCGATCGCCCACGGCGAAGTGCGTGGCTACGCCGAAGTGGCGAGGGCGGCCGGTTTGCCGCGACACGCTCGATTCGTGGCGCGCGTGCTGACTGAGGCGGCCGAGCCGGATCTGCCTTGGCATCGGGTGCTGCGTTCGGACGGGCGGATCGCGTTCGAACCCGGCTCCAGGGCCGCACTTGAACAGGCTCGCAGGCTGCGCGCCGAGGGTCTGAAGGTCGATGGATTGCGCGTGCAGCGGTCGCCGCGGAGCGATGATCTGGACAGCCAGCTATGGGCACCTCCGGCGCGGTGAGCGTGGCCTAGCAGCCTGTCGGGCTTTGGATGGCCGGGCTGCAAATCCGCCTGCGCGGTCCATTTTTCCGCCGATTCTTGGCCAATAACACCCACTATTGGCCTGCAAATCGTCGAAAAACTGTCCTCGCGCAGGCGACTTTTCGCCTCGGCCCCCAAAGCCCGACAGGCTGCTAGGCCCTGCGGCGGCTTTCAGCCGGGCTTGCGGCGCCGGAGATTGCTGCCGCGCGGTTTGGTGGCACCTTCGCGCGGTGGCTCCAGCAGTTCAGGCGGCAGGCTGCGCAACACTTCGGCGACCGTGCCGAGAAAATCGCTGTTGGCTGCCGACTTGCGCCAGACCAGGGCGATCTGCCGGCTGGGGCGCGAATCGGTGAAAGCGAGCAGGCGCAGGCTATCCGAACGCGGCACCGGCGGCTGCACCGCCAGCAGCGGCAGCAAGGTGATGCCAACACCTGCAGAAACCATCTGGCGCAGGGTCTCAAGGCTGGTGGCTCTGAAGCCATCCTTCTCGCTGGCTCCGGCCAAATGGCAGACATCCAGCGCCTGGTCACGCAGGCAATGACCTTCATCGAGCAGCAGTAGGCGCTCGGTGGCGATATCGTTCAGGCTCAGTCGTTCTGCATTGGCCAGCGGATGCCCGCTCGGTACTGCCAGCACGAAGGGTTCCTCGAACAGGAGTTCCGTATGCAGCTGGTCTTCGTGCAGCGGCAGCGCCAGCACCGCCGCGTCGATGCGGCCGGCCTGCAGCTGCTGCAACAGCAGTTCGGTCTTCTCCTCGATCAGCAGCAGCTCCATCCGCGGAAAGCGCTGGCGTAGCAGGGGCACCACATGGGGAAGCAGATACGGCGCCAGGGTCGGAAAAATACCTAGACGCAAAGAGCCCGCTTCCGGGTCGACGCTGCGCCGCGCGATGGCGCGGATCTGCTCGATCTCGTCCAGTACCACCCGCGCGCGCTGGGCGATCTCGACGCCTGCCGGGGTCAGCATCACCTTGCGCGGCGCGCGTTCGACCAAGGTCACGCCGAGCTCATCCTCGATCTTGCGGATTTGGGTGGACAACGTCGGTTGGCTGACGAAACACGCATCGGCCGCGCGCCGGAAGTGGCGCAGCTCGGCCAAGGCAACCAGATAGCGGAGGTCACGCAGATTCATTGCTGGATTCCAATAGCTGGTATCGATGGCGAAGATACTGACAATTGGCTTTGGCAATCAAGCGGTCCGCCGTGGGCTGCCCCAAACAGACTGCAGAAAGAACAAGGCCCGCAGCGTGCGGGCCTTGCACCCGGACTGCCGACGCTCGTCAGCGCGCGGCGTTGCTGTTCATCACCGAGTTGCGGCCGCTATCGCTGTACTGCGCTGGGTCACGCATGCCAGCCGTGTGGCACTGGCCCGTGACGTGGCCGCGGTTGATACCGCCGGGCAGCTGGCCATAGGTGCGCTCCACGGTGCCGTCTTCGGGGTCACTCAGGACCAGATCGGAGGCGAAGTTGCAGTAGTCGTTGGTCCACCAGTTGGTGCTGCGGAAGGCGGTGGTGTAGTAGTTCGCCTGTCCGCGCGCCGAGTTGGGTACGCCCGCCAGCCAGCTCGCCGCGCCGCTGTAGGTCATGTTGCTGTTGCTGCCGCAGCCGACCCCGAAGATGCCGCCGAGGGCGGCCAGTACGCCGGACAGGTTGGTGCCCTGGTAGGGCGTGCCGACCGACTGCATGCGGCGCGCGCCGACGGCGTTGTCGAGACCGCTCCAGTAGAACGCGTACAGATGCAGCGAGGCGGCGCCGCCCTGGCTGTGCGACACGGTTCCGAACGAGTTCCAGGTCGCGCCGAAGTCGCGGATGCGCTGGGCGAACTGGTCGTGGGTGCGGTTCTGGTTGGCGTCCAGGAAGGTCGAGGCATTGCTGAACTGGCCGGCCGGCCAGACGCCGCCAGAGCAGTAGCCGTGCACCAGCAGCAGACGGCTGCCAACGCCCTTGGCCTGCACCGACTCGGTCGGGCGCGGGCCCATGGTCATCAGCTCATCGATCACGATCTCGCCTGCGCTGGCCTTGCTGCGCAGTGCGGGCAGGTTGAGCGGTATCGATTTCGCCTCGGCCACGGTCACGAAATGGTCGGGGTCTTCAAGGCGCAGATTGCGCAGTTCGAACGGGCCGCTGGCACCGGACTTGATCACCCAGCGCTCGTCGAAGCCGAGGCTGATCCGGCCCGCTTCGGGCTGGACCATGCCGCCGATCCAGGCGATCGCCACCGGCGCGCCTGTGGCGTCGCGGCCCCAGACCTCACCGACGGCGCGGTAGTGCTGGTTGCTCTTGGGTGTCTGCACGGCGAGCTCGATGGATACCCGGCTGTCGCCGCCACTCTTGGCAGCCACGCCGTCTGCGCGTGCGCCGAGCTGGAGATCGGCATCGACTACCGGGATCAGATGTTCGGCGGTGCGCATCAGCGCGACGCCATCGGCATTGCGGCCCTTCACCACCACTTGCGCGTTCACCAGCCCCGCTTCGCCCGCGGCGAACAGACCGCCGAAGATGCCGTCACCTGCGGCGCCATCGGCGTGCAGGCCATCGTCGAACATCGCGACCGATTCAACCCGGCCGTCGGCGCGGCTGACCGTGATCTTCGCCTCGTCGATGCTGCCTGCGGCGTGTCCCAGCACGACCCTGCCATCGCGGCCGGCGCTGAGCTGCGCAGTCAATGCGATCTGGCCCTGCGAGTGAAACTTCAGGTGTGCGGGGTACGAGGTCAGTTCGGTTGCCGGGTCACCCTCGATCAGCAGGAAGCCGCGCCGCGGTGCGGTGCCTTCCGCGCGCACTTCGGCGGTCCAGGCACCTTTGGCCAGCCCGTCGAAGCTGTACAGCTCGGACGGGAAGCGGGTCGATTCCATGCCGAACTCGCCGCGCTCGATTTTCGAAGCCAGGTTGCCAGCTTTGTTGAGGCCACCGGCTGGATTGCGCAGCGAGAAGTCCCAGCCGTGGCCGCTGTCGGCCAACAGCAGGACCTGCAGGTTCGGCTGCTCGACAGGCAAGCTGCCGGACCAGGCCAGACGCCCGGCCTTGTTCATCGACAGCTCGATCGGGATCAGCGCCGACTTCGAATGGATGGCGCCGGCTGCCGCATCGGGTGCGCGCATCTGCGCGATCTCCTCGGCCGGGCCAGCCAATTGCTTGGCGCCGAGCTCAGCGTGTGCGGCGGTGGCAGTCAGCAAAAAAAACGACGCTGTGAACAGCGCCAAAGGCGTGAGTTTCATCTGGTCCCTCCCCAGGGTGTGCGAGTGCCGGGGCGAGGATCGCGCCCGGTGTGATCAGCAGCGAATCGGGGCGAACCACTCGCCAGCAGCGTCGCCCCCGAAGTCCGCCGGGCTGCCAGTTCGTCGCGCTCCTCCCTACGCCACCGCATGGCGTTTATACCTGAACGATTCAGTAATGCATGGCGCGCTGCAGCGAAGTGACCACCGCGCAGCAGCCGCGGACTTCGGTCTGAGCCGCACCCGGGCTAAACTTGCGCGATGGATATCTTGCTAGCCAACCCGCGCGGCTTCTGCGCCGGCGTCGATCGCGCCATTGAAATCGTCAAGCGCGCCCTGGAGACCTTCGGCGCGCCGATTTACGTGCGCCACGAAGTGGTGCACAACCGCTATGTGGTGGAGGACCTTCGCGCGCGCGGAGCAGTCTTCGTCGACGAGCTCGACCAGGTGCCGGATGGCGCCACCGTGATCTTCAGCGCGCACGGCGTTTCCCAGGCCGTCCGTGCGGAAGCCTCACGGCGCGCGCTGAAGGTGTTCGATGCGACCTGCCCGCTGGTCACCAAGGTGCATATGGAGGTGGCCCAGCACTGTCGCGCCGGCCGCGACGTGGTGTTGATCGGGCACGCCGGCCATCCGGAGGTCGAGGGCACGATGGGCCAATGGGACGCGCAGGGAGGCACCGGCCGCATCTACCTGGTCGAATCGGTTGATGATGTCGCGCGGACCGAGGTCAGCCAGCCCGCGCACTTGGCCTACACCACCCAGACGACGCTGTCGGTGGACGACACCCGCAGCGTGATCGAGGCGCTGCGCCAGCGTTTCCCGGCCATCCAGGGCCCGCGCAAAGACGATATCTGCTACGCCACCCAGAACCGGCAGGACGCGGTGCGCCGCTTGGCTGCGGAATGCGATCTGCTGCTGGTGGTCGGCTCGGTCAACAGTTCCAACTCGAACCGGCTGCGGGAGCTGGCCGAGAAACAGGGCGTACAGGCGTTCCTGATTGACGGCGCGGATGACATTGACCCGCCGTGGCTGGCGGGGCGGACGCGTATAGGCGTAACCGCCGGTGCTTCTGCGCCTGAGTTGTTGGTGCAGGGCGTGCTGCAGCGCCTGCGTGAGCTTGGCGCCGAGGGCGTTCGCGAACTTGAAGGCGAGCCGGAGAACGTCATCTTCGCCTTGCCCAAGGAACTGCGCGTCACGCTCGTGGTGTAGCTGGTGGGCGGACGCGCTTGGATTGACCGCGTCCGCTGTCGCGCCTAAACTTGGCGGCTATTCGCCGGAATAGCTCAGTTGGTAGAGCGGCGCATTCGTAATGCGTAGGTCGCAGGTTCGACTCCTGTTTCCGGCACCAAGAAAATCAACGGGTTGCGCGCCTTTGGCTGCAACCCGTTGTCTTTTCAGTCCTGCACTGGTTCGGTCGGCGTCAGCACCCGTACCTGACGAACCACGTTGTCGCCGATGGCCTCGATGCGCATCCGCAGGCCTTCGATCTCGACCTCGGCACCAGTGACCGGCAGGGCTTCCAGTCGACCGACGATCAGACCATTCAAGGTGCTGAACTCATCGGTGGGCAGGTCCCAGCCGAGATGTCGATTGATGTTGTGCAGTGGAGTGCGGCCGTCGATCAACAGGCTGCCGTCGGCGTTGTGCTGGATGCGGCGGGTGTTCTGGCCGGGCGCGCTGACGAAATCGCCGACGATCTCTTCGAGAATATCGGGCAGGGTGACCAGGCCGACGATGTCGCCGTATTCGTCGACCACCAAGCCGACGCGCCGCTTCATCCGCTGGAACTCCAGCATCTGCTTGGTCAGCGGCGTGCCTTCCGGCACGAAGTAAGGCTTGCGTACTCGCGCTTCGATAAAAGCGTGGTCGATCAATACTTCAGGCGCGGCGCACAACAGATTTCGCAGGTGCAGAATGCCGACCACTTGGTCGATGCTGCCGCGATAGACCGGTGCGCGACTGAACGGAAACGTGGCCAGAAGCTCGCGCAGCTCGGCGGCGTCGGCTTCGAGATCGATGCCCTCGATCTCGTTGCGCGGAACCATGATGTCTTCGACCTTGGCCTCTTCCAGCGCCAGGATGTTGAGCAGCATCTGCCGATGCTTCTCGGGGATCATCCGACCGCCTTCCTGCAGCAGGGTGCGCAACTCGGGCGCCGACAAAGCGTGCGCGTCACCCGGCGGTTCGCGGTGGCCAGCCAGCCACAGCACGCCCGCCACTAGACGATTGACTGCCCAGACCACAGGCAGGCTGACCCGGAGCATCGGCCACAGGATGTAGGAAGCGGGCAGCGCGACACGCTCTGGATTGAGCGCCGCAAGGGTCTTGGGTGCGACTTCGGAGAAGATCAGCACCACCACGGTCAGGACGGCCGTGCCGACCACTACGCCAGCCTCACCACCGATCCGAACCGAGGCGATGGTGGCAATGGCCGAAGCGGAGATATTGACGAAATTGTTGCCCAACAAAATCAGCCCGATCAGTCGCTCCGGCTGCTCAAGCAGCTTCTGAGCCAATCGCGCGCCACGGCTGCCTTCGCGTGCCAGGTGGATCAACCGGTAGCGGTTGATAGACATCAAGGCGGTCTCAGAGCCGGAAAAGAACGCTGAAAACACCAGCAGGATGCCAAGGGCTGTGAACAGCAGGCTTAGTGGTATGTCGTCCATGGTCTCAATGGGAAGAGGGCGCAGCAGCCGTGGCCGTGGCCCTCCGATTCGGTCGGCCGGGGATTGTGGCAGAAACCCGATCCAGCTTCTGCTGGCCGTTTCTGGGCTTGCTATCAGGTCGGACTGAGCCAGCGGGTGTGAACTGGTAGATTCTGGGTTTGACCGCAGGGAATGCGCGTGGCCAAGTCGAAGGTGTCCTACGTCTGCAGCGAGTGTGGCGGCAGCAGCAACAAATGGCAGGGCCAGTGTGGCGACTGCGGTGCCTGGAACACCCTGGTCGAGTTCGTCGAGACCCCAGCCGCGGCAGCGGTGCGTCGCAGCGGTTACGCCGGCGGCATTGCCCAGGCCCAGGTCACCCGGCTGGATCAGGTGCCGCAGGGGATCGAGGTGCGCACCGAGGTCGGTATCGGTGAGTTCGACCGAGTGCTCGGCGGCGGTCTGGTCGAAGGCTCGGTGGTGTTGATCGGTGGCGACCCCGGCATCGGCAAATCGACCCTGTTGCTGCAGACCCTGGACTCGCTGGCCAGCCGCCTGCCGGGTCTGTACGTCACCGGCGAGGAAAGCCTGGGCCAGGTCGCCAACCGCGCTTCGCGGCTGGGCTTGTCGCTGGCCAATTTGCGCTGCCTGACCGAAACCTGCGTCGAGCGGATCATCCAGCAGCTGATCACCGAGAAGCCCAAGCTGGCGGTGATTGACTCGATCCAGACCATTCACTCCGAGCAACTGCCGGCCGCACCCGGCTCGGTCAGCCAGGTGCGTGAGTCGGCGGCGCGGCTGGTCCGCCATGCAAAGGAGCAGGGCACCAGCATCTTTCTGGTCGGCCATGTCACCAAGGAGGGCGGCATCGCCGGGCCGCGCGTGCTCGAACACATGGTCGACGCGGTACTGTACTTCGAGGGCGAGGCCGGCAGCCGCTTCCGCGTGCTGCGCGCATTCAAGAACCGCTTCGGCGCGGTCAATGAGCTGGGCGTGTTCGCGATGGGCGACCGCGGGTTGCGCGAGGTCGCCAATCCGTCGGCGATGTTCCTGTCGGGCACGCTGGCCGAAACGCCTGGCAGCATCGTGATGGTCACCCGCGAAGGCACCCGGCCGCTGCTGGTGGAAGTGCAGGCGCTGGTGGATCAGAGCTCGCTGGCCAATCCGCGCAGGGTGTCACTGGGTCTGGAGCAGAACCGACTGGCGATGCTGCTCGCGGTGCTGCATCGGCACGGCGGCTTGGCGGTATTTGACCAGGACGTGTTCGTCAACGTGGTGGGCGGCATCCGCGTGCAGGAGACCGCCGCCGACTTGCCGGTGTTGCTGGCGGTGCTGTCGTCCTACCGTGATCGGCCGCTGGCGGAGAAGACGGTGTCGTTCGGCGAAGTGGGTCTCGCCGGTGAGATCCGGCCGGTGCCCAATGGCGAGGAGCGCCTTCGCGAGGCCGCCAGCCACGGCTTCCGTCGTGCGATCGTGCCGAAGGCGAATCTGCCGCGTAAAGGCAGCATCAAGGATCTGGAAATCATCGGCGTCGAGCGGCTGTCGCAGGCGCTGGAGGCCGCTGATTGAGTCTGTGTGTGGGCGGGGTCAGTCGCCGCCGAGCGAGCACAGCTCGCGGTTCAACAGTTCGGCATTGCCCAGATTGAGCTCGATGGTGCGCTTCAGGCGCAGAAAGCTGTCGAGGTCGATCCGCTCGCAGATGAAGCCGAGTGTGTCGGCGCCAAGGTGGGCTAGGCTGACCGCCATGCCGATGATGGGGCCGCCCTCCAGCCGCACATCCAGCCGGTAGCGCGAGCCGGTGGCCGCGACAAAGCCATCCGGCCGGCTGACCAGGGCACCACGGATAGCCAGATCCACCAGCTCGGCGGTCCACATTGCCGAGCCGGAGTAGATGCGCACGCTGCCCTCCAGCGGGAAACGGCTGTAGCGGCGGCGCGTGGCGGTGTCGGTGCCTGTGGGTGTGCTCATGCGCGGGAGAGAATGAATTGAAGCACCAGTTTGCTGCCGAAGAAGGCCAGCAGCAGCAGGCCCATGGCAAGCAGGGTCAGACGGACGGCGCGTTGACCCCGCCAGCCGAAGCGATGGCGACCGAACAGCAGCACGCCCAGCACCGACCAAGATAGGAAGGAGAGCAGAGTCTTGTGCGCGAGATGTTGTGCCAGAAGGTCTTCGACGAAGAAGACGCCGGTGAGCAAGGTCAGGCCCAGCAAAACGAAGCTGACCAGGATCAGCCGGAACAGCAAGGTTTCGATCTGCACCAGAGGCGGCAGCCCGCGGGTCTGGCTGGCCAGCCTACGCTGCCGCAGGCTGCGCTCCTGCACCCACAGCATCAAGGCCATCATCGCGGCCAGACTCATCACCGCGTACGCAAGCAGGGCGAGCCAAGCATGCGTTTGCAGCTGCCAAGAGAGTGGGGCCGGCAGCTGTGGCGGCAGCAACGCATAGGGCAGCATCGCTAGTGCCGCCAAGGGCATTACCAGTACGTAGAGCACATTGACCTTGCGCAGGATGCTGTCGGCGAGCGTCACCACTGCCATGCCGAGTGCGACCAGCGACAGCGCCGCGAAGAAGTGCAACTCAGGGCCGGACTGATGCCACGTGCGCATTGCATAACCGATCGCGTGCAGATCCACTGCCAGCAGCCCGCACAGGAAAACCGCACGCGAAGCGCCGGCCTCCGACGACTGCGGACGCTCGCGCAGGGCCAGCAGCGCGGTCGCCGCGTAGGCCAACAGGGCGAGGATCTGGATGGCATTGCTGAGCATGGCCGCAAAGTGTGGCACAGGCGTGCACGGCACTGCGCATCGATACAGCGCACTTGCACGCTTTCGCTATACTTCGCGGTCCTTTCAAGCCGTGTCCTCTACCCATGTTCGAGTCCCTGAGCCAGCGCCTGTCTGCCACCGTCCAGCGACTGCGTGGACGTGGTCGCCTGTCGGAGGAGAACATCCGCGAGGCACTGCGAGATGTACGCATGGCCCTGCTTGAGGCCGATGTCGCGCTGCCTGTGGTGCAGGCGGTGATCCAGCGAATCAAGGTGCGCGCGGTCGGCCAGGAAGTGGCCAAGAGCCTCACGCCAGGCCAGGCCTTGATCAAGGTCGTGCGCGACGAGCTGACCCTGGTGATGGGCGCGCAGAGCACCGACTTGAACCTCAACGTGCCGGCGCCGGCGATCATTCTGATGGCCGGCCTGCAGGGCGCCGGCAAGACCACCACGGTGGCCAAGCTGGCCAAGCATCTCAAGGAACGGCGCAAGAAAAAGGTGATGGTGGTCAGCTGCGACGTTTACCGTCCGGCCGCGATCCAGCAGCTCGAAACCTTGGCTGGCCAAGTGGGCGCGATTTTCCATCCGAGTTCGGTGGAGCAGAGCCCGCTGCAGATCGCCGCCGCCGCGATCGATGCGGCGAAGAAGCAGTACGTGGACGTGCTGCTGGTCGACACCGCCGGGCGCTTGGCGATCGACGAGGCGATGATGGCCGAGATCAAGGCCTTGCACGCCGCGATCAATCCGGTCGAGACCTTGTTCGTGGTCGATGCGATGACCGGCCAGGACGCCGCCAACACCGCCAAGGCTTTCAGTGAGGCGCTGCCGCTGACCGGCGTGGTGCTGACCAAGACCGACGGCGATGCCCGGGGCGGTGCGGCGCTGTCGGTGCGTTACATCACTGGCCGACCGATCAAGTTCATCGGCGTTGGTGAGAAGCCCGATGGGCTTGATGTGTTCCATCCGGACCGCGTCGCCAGCCGCATCCTCGACATGGGTGATGTGTTGTCGCTGGTGGAGGAGGTCGAACGCAAGGTCGATCAGGAGAAGGCCACCAAGCTGGCCGAGAAGGTCGCCAAGGGCAAGAAGTTCGATCTGAACGACATGCGAGACCAGCTCGAACAGATGCAGAGCATGGGCGGCCTGTCGAGCCTGCTCGACAAGCTGCCGGGGATGGGCCAGATCCCGGATCAGGTCAAGAGCCAGGTCAACGACCGCGAAGTGGTCCGCATGATCGCCATCATCAGCTCGATGACGCTGAAGGAGCGCCGCTTCCCGGCGACCCTCAACGGTTCGCGACGGGCTCGCATCGCGCGCGGATCAGGCACCAGCCCGGCCGACGTCAACAAGATGCTCAAGCAGTTCCAGCAGATGGAGAAGATGATGTCCAAGCTCTCCGGCGGCGGCCTGAAGGGCATGATGCGCGGCATGAAGGGCATGTTGGGCGGGCGAGGCCCGGGCGGAATGCCGATGCGTTGAGCCGGCGAATCTGCTTGTCTGTGCGATTGGCGCTTTGACTTCCGGCCTGCTCCGGTTATGATTCCGAGTTCACTCGGGCGCTTTGCGTCCGACCATCACCCAAGAACTACAGAGCAACCGACCATGGTCAAGATCCGTCTGACCCGCGGTGGCGCCAAGAAGCGCCCCTTCTATCACGTCATCGTTACCGACGAACGCTGCAAGCGCGATGGCCGCGCCATCGAGCGCGTCGGTTTCTACAACCCGGTTGCATCGGGTAATGACCTCCGCCTGCAGCTGGACACCGCCCGTATCGACCATTGGGTCGGCAATGGCGCCCAGCTGACCGACAAGGTCCGCAGCCTCTACAAGCAGGCCAGCCGCCCCACTGCGGCCGCCTGATCCAGCCGCGCCGCAGGAGAGCCCGATGGGAGACAGCTCCGAACGGCGTGTGTTGATGGGCAAGGTCGTGGGCGTGTTTGGCGTCCGCGGCCAGCTCAAGATCGAAAGCTACAGCACACCCAGAGACCAGATCGGTCGCTATCGCCCTTGGCTGATGGGACGCGACGGCGTGCTTGTCGAAGTTCGGCCGCTGGATGTGCGAGAGCAGTCCAAAACGGTGGTGATTCGTCTGCCCGGCTGTGATACCCGCGAGCAGGCGGAGCTGCGTCTCGGCGAAGAAATCTGGATCGCGAGGTCCTCGCTGCCGGCGCCTGCCGCTGATGAGTACTACTGGGTCGATCTTGAAGGTCTGCAGGTTCGCCTGCAGGACGGACGCGAGCTAGGTCGCATCTCGCATATGATCGCCACGGGCGCCAACGACGTGATGGTGGTGCAGGGCGAACGCGAGCGGCTGATCCCGTTTACTCAGGGCCACGCGGTGCTTCGCGTCGATATCGATGCAGGCTTTGTCGAGGTCGACTGGGATCCTGACTTCTAGAGCGCGGGTCGATATCGGCCAGGCCTCGCAGCGAGGAGCGCAGATGCGTATCGATGTGCTTACGCTGTTTCCGGATTTCTTTGCGGCTAGCGCTGAAGTCGGCGTGGTCGGGCGCGCTATCCGTGGCGGGCTGTTGGATCTGCAGTGCCACAATCCGCGCGATTTCACTGTCGACAAGCATCGCCGCGTCGACGACCGCACCTTCGGTGGCGGTCCGGGCATGGTGATGCAGGTTGAGCCTTTGCGCGCCGCGCTCGCGGAAGTTCGCGCCATGGCGGCAGCACCGGCTCTGGTCGTGTACCTCAGCCCTCAGGGCGAGCGACTGACCCAGCGCCGGGTTCGCCTGTTGGCTGGGTTGCCGCGACTGCTGCTGTTGTGCGGTCGTTATGAAGGCGTCGACGAGCGTCTGGTCACGCGTGAAGTCGATCTGGAGCTGTCGATCGGCGACTACGTACTGTCTGGCGGCGAACTGGCCGCGGCGGTGTTGATTGATGCGGTCGGGCGGCTGCAGGAGGGCGCGCTCAATCGAAGCGAGAGCGCGAGCCAGGACAGTTTCGAGGACGGTTTGCTGGATTGTCCGCACTACAGCCGACCGGAGCAGGATGCCTACGGCGCTGTGCCGGAGGTGCTGATGTCAGGTGACCATCGCGCTATCCAGCGCTGGCGACGGCAGCAGTCGTTGGGGCGGACTTGGCTGCGCCGGCCGGACCTGCTGTCCCGTATCACCCTGAGCGGCGAAGATCGCCGTCTGCTGGAAGAATTCCGCCTCCAATGGGCGGAGCAGAAAAACGCGGTGCGATCCTGACATCCGTTTGGAATCGCGCTACACTTGTCGACTAACTTTGCCGGTGGGTAGTGTCATGAGCAAGATCAACCAGAACATCATTGCCGAGTTCGAAGCCGCCCAGGCTTCGCGCGTACTGCCGGACTTCGGCCCGGGCGACACCGTGATCGTCAACGTCAAGGTGAAGGAAGGCAACCGCGAGCGTGTCCAGGCCTACGAAGGCGTGGTCATCGCCAAGCGCAACCGCGGCCTGAACTCCGCATTCACTGTGCGCAAGATTTCGCACGGCACCGGGGTCGAGCGCGTATTCCAGACGCATTCGCCGCTGATCGATTCGGTGGAAGTGAAGCGCCGCGGCAAGGTCCGCGCTGCCAAGCTGTACTACCTGCGTGATTTGGAAGGCCGCGCGGCGCGCATCAAGGAAGATCTGGGCGCTCGTCGCTGATCTTCGTTTTTCCCGCGACGTTAGTCGTGTGCGTGCATAGATAAGCTCAGGGCCTGCTCCGCAAGGAGCGGGCCCTGAGCGTATTTGGCTGCTTCTTGACGACTCTCATGTCCGTTCTCTTGAGCGGATTGACTTGCTCAGCAGCTGCCTGCGTCCTATCCTCAGGTACTTGTGCCGATGTTCCAAGGGGTTGCAGCATGAAGCGTCTACCGATGATGGCTCTGATCGCCTTGACGGGCCTCGCCTCGCCCTTGGCATTTGCATCGATCTGCGAAGGCGACGCGGGCATGTTGCGCAACGCATCCATCAGCGGATGGGCTGCGGGTCATGAGGATTTGGCCAGCACCGCGAACGTAGCGCATGTGCTAGGCACGCGCCCCAGCGAAGCGCTGTCCTTGAGTGCAGTGCTGCTGCGGCGCCAGCTCGCTGGCTGCGCCGAAGCTGGCGATGCGTACGCTGGCTACGTGCCGCGCACCGAACACGACAATACGCCCTGGCGCTTCAACATGGACGCGGGCAAGAAGCTGTCGGCGGCCGAGTTCGACGCTTGGATGAAGAGCCGCGGCGTGCGAGTTGCCCGCGGTCGCACCGAGCCGGCAGCTGTGCCGGTCGAAGAAGCTGCGACCGTCGCCCAGTAGGGTTTGACTGCGCTGGCGCTCAACCGACGAGGCCCGCATCTGCGGGCCTCGTGCATTTACGGGCGGGCCTCAGCGGCGCCGGAACCGATAATGCGCTACCAACCATTCGTTGCCGCCGGCGTAGCCGAACAGCTCGGCACAGGCCATCCAGAACATCCGCCAGCGCTGTGCCCAGAGCTTGGCCTCCGCAGCACCATAGACCTCACTGAACAGGCTCAGCACCTCGGCCGAATGACGGTCCTGATTTTCCAGCCAGTGATTGGACGTGCGCTGGTAGTGCTCGCCTGACAGCCGCCACTGCTGCTCGAGAACCAGGTCGTCCTGAAAATGCAGGAAGGTATCGGCGGCCGGCATCAGGCCGCCGGTGAAGAAGTTGCGGCCCATCCAGTTGTCTTCGCCTTCGACCTCGAACGGATACATCAACTCGCGGTGGCAGAACACGTGGCAGAACAGCCGGCCGTTCTCATCCAGCCAGCCGCTGATGCGTTTGAACAGCTGCTGGTAATTGCGCACGTGTTCGAACATTTCGACCGAGACCACGCGGTCGAATCGGCGTTCTCCAAGGTCAAGCACGTTGACATCGCAGGTGAGAATTTCGACGTTGCTCAGTCCGCGCTTTGTGCACTGGCCAAGGATGTGCTCGCGCTGGCTGGCCGAGTTCGACACCCCCAGAATCCGTGCTTTCGGAAAGCGCTCGGCCATCCACAAAGTGAGTGAGCCCCAGCCACAGCCAAGCTCCAGGATTCGCTGCCCATCCACCAGTTCGGCGCGCTTTCCGTAGAGCTCGAGCATCGCCTCCTCGGCTTCGTCCAAGCTCTCGCGCCCGGTCGGGTAGTAGCAGCTGCTGTACTTGAGCCGTTTGCCCAGGCTCAGCTCGAAGAAGCGCGCTGGCACCTCGTAGTGCTGTTCATTCGCGGCCGCGGTCTCGATCGCCAGTGGGCTGTTGCGCAAGCCCTCCAACAGGCTGCGAAAGCGCTCCCAGGCAGCGCTGGCGTCGTCCGAACGTTCCTCACGCAGTCGCTGAGCGCACAGGCGGCGGATACCCAGACGGGTCAGCACATCGGGCACCAGTCCACGTTCACACAGGTCGATCAGGCTCATCGGGTCTCCAGAAAAGGGCGCGCGCCACAAGGACTGCGTCCCGGGCGGATTCAGTCGTTCGGACGGCGCGGGGGCCAGGGGAGGAACATGCTGACTTCCTGCTGGTAGCGGCGGTAGGCGTCGCCGCGAGAGCGCAGCGCCTGAGCTTCGGTGTACGGGATGCCCGTGACCCAGAGAAGGGAGACCAGCATCGCAGCCGGGCCGATCAGGCTCAGCGCCCACAGTGGCGAACCCACCGCCAGCAGCACGTAGCCGAACCAGTGCAGCCACTCGAAAAAATAGTTGGGATGCCGCGACCAGTTCCACAGGCCGACTCTGCAGGTCTTGCCGCGATTGCCAGGACAGCTGCGGAACTTGGCGAGCTGCATGTCAGCGATGCTCTCGCCAGCGAGGCTGCAGGCCCAGATCGACACGCCCGCGAGCATGCTGAAAGAAAGCTCGGTGTGCGGATTCACCGCAACGGCGAGAAACGGCAGCGAAAACAGCAGAACCAGGCCCGCCTGCGCCATGAAGAAGCCAAAGAATTTGCCCTGATGGCCTTGCCAGTGTTCACGCAGCGCCTGATAGCGCCCGTCTTCGGCTTCATGCAGCACACGAGACAGCAAATGCAGGGCGAGACGTACTCCCCAGATCCCGGCCAGCATCGCTACCAGGAGCCGCGGGATCCCAGCGCCGGCGGCGAAGCTGCCATAAATCAGAGCGGTGACCGCCAGCAACGCGGCCCACGCAACGTCAACGTAGCCGGCGTTGCGGGTGCGCTGCTGCAGCCACCACGTGCCCGCCATTCCCAGCACGGCGGTGGCCGACACGATTGCCAGCAATGCGTAGACGCTCATGCGCCTGCCGCAACCGGGGCGCGGAGACGCTCGGCGAGAATCAACAACGCCGGAGTGATCGCGGCCCACACCAGCCCGATCACGGCCAAGGTCAACCACGTGCCGCCGTGCAGGTCGACGGCCTGCCAGACATCCGCCGCGACCCAGTAGGCCAAGGGTCCGCCCAGCAGCCCCAGCAGTACCGCCAGCACCGGTTTGGTCTTCAGGCCGGCCATCGAATGGTTCAGCGTCAACGCAAACGCCACCCACAGCGCGATGATCCACACCGGCGCCATCAGCGCCCAGGGCACCGGTGTCTCGAACACCAGCAGGCCGGACAGCACCAGCGCGCTATCGATCAGAAAACCTGCAACTGCGGCAATACCCATCAGCTTGAGGTCGGCGCGCGGATTCGCACTCAGCGGCACCTGCCAGGCGGCGAATACCAGTACAGCGAGCGGGCCGGCCCACCACAGGCCATTGGCGGCGCCAGCCACGGTGGCCAGCCAGACCAGCTGGAAGCAGACGACATTGGCGATGAACATCATGAGCGCAGGTCGGGCAGGTATTCGGTACGGCGACAGCGTGGCGCTGTCAGCAGCAGCTGCACATCGCCGATCGAGCGCTCGATGAAGCCGCCTTCGCAGTAACACAGGTAGAACTCCCACATCCGAATGAAGCGCTCCGGGTAGCCGAGCGCGCGCACCTCGGACAGCCTGGCCATGAAGCGCTGGCGCCAGTGGCGAAGCGTCAGCGCATAGCTGGGGCCGATGTCTTCGAGGTTGTAGAGCTTCAGATCGCTGCTGCGTGCGATCGCACCCTGCATGGCATGGATCGACGGAATGAAGCTGCCCGGGAAGATGAAGCGTTTGATGAAGTCGACTGCCCGCAGCGCCTGCGCATAGCGGTGGTCTTCAATGGTGATGGCCTGGATCAAGGCCATGCCATCGTCCTTCAGCAGGCTGCGAACCTTGCCGAAGTAGGTGTCCAGATACTGGTGCCCGATCGCCTCGATCATCTCGATCGAGACCAGCTTGTCGTAGCGGCCCTGCAGATCGCGATAGTCGGACAGCAGCACCTCGATCTTGCCTGACAGTCCGGCCTGCTGGATGCGAGTCAGCGCCAGTTCGCGCTGCTCTTTCGACAGCGTGGTGGTGGTGACGCGCACACCGTAGTGGCGCGCCGCATGGATCGCGAACCCGCCCCAGCCAGTGCCGATCTCGACCACGTGCTCACCCGGCTGCAGATCGAGCTTGCGGCAGATGCGATCGAGCTTGCGGGTGGAGGCGAGCTCAAGCGGTTCACTCGGGTCGGCGAACACCGCCGACGAATACATCATGTTCTCGCACAGGAACAGCATGAACAGATCATTGCCGAGGTCGTAGTGGGCGGCGATGTTGCGCCGGCTGCCGCTGCGGGTATTGCGCTGCAAGGCATGCCAGGCACGCAGCGCCCAGCCGCCGAAGCGCGCCAGCCCGCCCTCCATCGCATCCAGCAGATCGCGGTTGATGACCAGAATGCGAATCAAGGCGACCAGGTCATCGCAGGACCAGTGGCCGTCCATGTAGGACTCGCCTGCGCCCACTGAACCCTGCGCCGCGGCCATCCGGTAGAACGCCGGGTCGGATACGCGCATCCTGCAGCGCAGGGTCTCGCGTCCTTCGACGGCGGTGCCCAGACGCACCGAGCCTTCGGCATCCTCCAGAACGACTTCGCATTCGCGCAGGTGGCCGATCTGCTTCAGCAGCTGCGCGCGCAGGCGTCGGTCGAGGCCTCGCAGCGCCTGCAAAGGCAGGCTGTGCTGCGCGCTTTCGCCGCTCTCGCCGGCATACAGCGCGCTGGCCTCGGTACTGGAGTTCATGGGTAGGCTCATTGGGCGGGAAGTGGATTTCGGCACATGCGCGACGTCATCGACGCGATTTCGAGGGGTGATCGTAGACGGGATTGCGTCTGCACCAGATCAAGAGCGCCTGCCAGTGGATCGCCACCAGCACCCGCGCCGTCATCCAGGGATGCCGCAGCAGGCTCATCGCCAGCGCGCGCGCGCTCAGCGGCTCGCGCTGCAGGCTCAAGGTGGCATCGAAGTCGCGGCCCTCAGGCCGCTCGATGTTCATGTGGACGCGAAGGTCCTTGCCCGGCAGACCGAAGCGCCAGTCGTAGCCGCGCTCCATCGGCATGAAGGGCGAGACGTGGAAGCGCTTGTCGAAACGCCAGCGCCAGCCATCCGCGCCGACCTCGGCTGTCTCGGCCGGCAGCACGTAGCTGTGGCGTTCCTTCCATGGCGTGTTGGTGATCTCGGCGACGATGCCGTCAAGGGTCTCACCGTCGGGCTTGAAGCAGTAGTAGAAGCTGACCGGGTTGAAGCTGTAGCCGAAGTATCGAAGGTGGCTGAGCAGCCGGATCGGCCCGCTCGGGCGACGTCCGCTGACTTGCTCGAAGCGCTGGCGCACGGCCTCGTCCAGTGGCAGTGCGGGATCACCCAGGTAGTCCTCACGCCTGAACGCGGCCACGTTGCGCCGGCCGACCGACCACAGCCAGCGACCTGAAAACACCTGCTCAAGCTCGGCAAGGTCGAGATAGAGCATGAACAAGGGGTAGCGGAAGGCGTGCGGATGCGGTGCGTGCCGACGGTGCATGATCTGTCCGCGGTAGATCGCGCTCTGCAGCGGCGATGCAGGCTGCGCCGGCACTGGCGTCGCGGTCGTTGCCGCAGGCGGCCGCATCATTGCGGCCAGCGCACACCGAGCGCGCGCACCACCTCGATGCCCGAGCGAATACCGTCTTCGTGGAAGCCCCAGCCCCAGTAGGCACCGCAGTACCAGATGCCATCGACGCCGTTGATCTCGGCGCGGCGCTTCTGCGCGGCAACGCTGGCGTGGGTGTACTCGGGGTGGGCGTACTGCATGCGCGCGATGACCTTGGCCGGGTCGATCGCCGCGCTGCGGTTCAGCGTCACCACGAAGGGCTCGTGCGAGCTGATTCCCTGCAGCAGGTTCATGCAGTAGCTGACCGTGCAGTCGGCCGATGGGTCGGCCGGGATGTGCGCATTCCAGGCGGCCCAGGCACGACGATTGGGCGGCAGCAGGCTGGCATCGGTATGCAGCACTGTGTCGTTCGCCTGGTAGCGGATCGCGCCGAGGATCTCCTGTTCGCGCGCGCTGGGTGCGTCCAGCAATGCCAGCGCTTGGTCGCTGTGGCAGGCCAGCACGGCTTGATCGAAGTGTTCGCTGTAGGCGGCGGTGCGCACCTCGACACCGCCGGCTACGCGAGCGATGGAAGTGACCGCGGACGACAGCCGCGCCTCGACCCGCCAGACGCTTTCCAAGGCCGCGATATAGCGGCTGGAGCCACCCTTGACCACCTTCCACTGCGGACGGTCGCCCGCGCTCAACATGTGGTGATTGGCCATGAACTGGACCAGATAGCGCGCCGGAAACTGCAGCACACGGTCGGACGGCGATGACCACAGCGCCGAGGCCATCGGCACCAGATGCTCATCGATGAACATCTGCGAATAGCTCTGGGCCTGCAGATAGTCGCCAAGGCCCGGGCCTTCGGCATCGCCCGCCAGCAGGGCCGGCGCCTCGCGGTAGAAGCGCAGGATATCGGCCACCATCCGGTAGAACCGCGGAGACAGCAGATTGCGCCGCTGGCAGAACAATCCGCCCAGGGTTCCAGCGCTGTACTGCAGACCACTGCGGGCGTTGTGCACCGAGAAGCCCATCGTGGTCGGCTGGATCTCGACCTTGAGCTCGTCGAGCATCGCGGTCAGCAGCGGGTAGTTCGCAGGGTTGTGCACGATGAAGCCGGAGTCGACCCGGAACCGTCGACCGTCGCGTTCGATCTCATGCGTGTGCGTGTGCCCCCCGAGCCGCGACTCGGCCTCGAACAGCACCACCTGATGCTCGCGCGCCAGCTGCCAGGCGGTCGCCAAGCCGGCGATGCCCGATCCCACCACGGCGATGCGCATCTCAGTTTCCGCCGCTTCGTTTCAAGCCGGCGGGAACCGGCTTCAGATCCCAGACCAGACCGACCCAGGTCATCAGCTTGAGAGCGTAGTAGGTCAGATCGAACTCCCACCAGCGGAAGCCCTGCCGCGCCGAGCCGGGGAAGTGATGGTGGTTGTTGTGCCAGCCTTCGCCGAAGGTCAGCAGGGCCAACCACCAGTTGTTGCGACTGTTGTCGCGGGTGTCGAAACGGCGGCTGCCGATCTGGTGCGCCAGCGAGTTGATCGTCACCGTGGCGTGGAACAGCACCACGGTGGAAATGAAGAATCCCCAGATCAACAGCTGCGGGCCGGAGGTCTGCAGGCCCGGCGCGGCCTGCTCCAGCCAGCCGCCGAGCAGGAACAGGCTGGCGGCCAGCAGCACGGGCAGGAGAACATCGAAGCGGTCGATCAGGCGCAGCTCCGGAAACTTGGCGAGATCTGCAATCGCCTGAGTGTCGGTGGCGAAGGCGCCTCGGCTCAGGAACCAGCCCATGTGTGCGCGCAGGAAACCGTGCTGCACCGGCGAGTGCAAATCGCTGGCCTGGTCCGAATTGCGATGGTGGTGGCGGTGGTGCGCGGCCCACCATAGCGGCCCACGCTGCACACTCATCGCGCCGAGGGCGGCGAACAGGAACTGCACCGGCCGCGAGGTCTTGAACGCGCGGTGCGAAAAATAGCGGTGGTAGAAGCCGGTGATCGCGAACATGCGCAGGGCGTAAAGCGCCGCCGCAACCGCGACCGCGAACCACGACACTCCGACCCAGATCACGCCCAAGCAGGCGAGATGCAAACCAATGAAAGGCAATACCCGCAGCCAGTCGATGGCATCGGGGTCACCCGTGTGGGCGGGCTGCACGCTACTGTCGAACCAGCGCAGCAGGGCGGCTATCGGGGCCGCGCGGACGCGGTGACGGGCGGTGGAATCGGAGTGTTTGAGTTCGGGCATGGGCAGGATTGTGCGAACGGCCGGTGATTTCACGGTGAATCGGGCGCGCGAGACAGCTCAGCCTGCGGCACACTAACCGCCACGCGGCGTCTGACGCCAGCAAATTCAACAGGCATACGTCAGCGACTGCGGTGTGGATGCAGGCCTCCGCGGCGCGGTGCGAACGAGCCGGAACTCCGCTGATGCGCAAAGTTGTTGCTGCCAACACACCCCGCTATGGCCTCGCCCGCGTCCTTTCCAAGCGCGGCCTGTGCTCACGCACCGAGGCCGAGCGCTGGATTCGCGCCGGACGGGTGCAGGTGGCAGGCCGGGTAGTGCTTGACCCCGAGCATCCGACCGCTCTGGACGCCACAAGCATCGCGGTCGATGGCGCCGCAGCGCACGCGGTCGACTCGGTGTTTCTGGCCTTGAACAAACCCCGTGGGCTGGTGACCACAGCCCAGGACGAGCGCGGTCGCGACACCATCTATCGCTGCCTGGAAGGTCTGGATCTGCCCTGGCTTGCGCCGGCCGGGCGGCTGGACCAGGCCAGCGAGGGTCTGCTGCTGCTCAGCAACGATCCCGCGTTCAACGCCGCGGTGACCGAGCCGCGCACGCCGCTGCACAAGACCTATCACGTGCAGGTTGAAGGTCTGGCCGATGACGCACTGCTGCAGCGTCTGCGTGCGGGCGTGCTGGATGCAGGCGAGCTGCTGCAGGTGGTGCGGATCGAGCGCCTGCGCGGCGGCGAGCGCCGGACCTGGCTGGAGATGGTGCTGGACGAAGGCCGCAACCGCCAGATCCGCCGCCTGCTGGCCGCCGTCGGCCTGGTGGTGCTGCGCCTGGTGCGGGTGTCGATCGGGCCGGTCCAGCTTGGCGATCTCGCCAAGGGCGCAGTCCGCCCGCTCAGTGCCGATGAAGTCCGTCTGCTGCGCGGGGCTTAGGGCTACGCGAATCGCAGGCGGTGCGCCCGCGGTTTGGCGAAAGCCAGCCGTGCGTCGGCGTGCTGCTGCTGTCGCGCAGTGAGCTGCGCATCAGATCGCCTCACGCTGCGCACGCCAGACGCGACGCAGCGATGCATCCAGAAAGGTCCAGGCCAGAAACCGGCTCTGTTTGTTGCCCTGGGCCATGCTGAGCTCGCGCACTTCGCTCGCGCCTACCTTCTGCAGCTGTTTGCGCAGCGCCGGCAGATGCTCGGATTTCGCCACCAGGCTGGTGAACCAGCAGATCGAGTTCGCCAGCGGTGCGCTCTCGTTGATCATGCGGCGCAGGAACGAGGCCTCACCGCCGGTGCACCACAGCTCGTTCGACTGCCCACCGAAATTAAGCGGCGTCGCGGCGCGCTTGCCGATCGGCTTGCCCAGATTCCGCCACTTGCGCTGGCTGCCGCGCGCGGCCTCCTCGGCGGATGCGTGGAAGGGCGGATTGCACAGGCTGAGGTCGAAGCGCTCGCCGGCTTTCAGCACACTTGCGAACACCTGGCCGCGCAGCGTCTGCGCGCGCAGCTCGATCGCCGCAGCCAAGCCCGGATTGGCATCGACAATCTGCTGCGCGATCGCGATCGCCTGCAGGTCGATCTCGGTTCCAACGAAGCGCCAGCCGTACTCGGCATGGCCAATCAAGGGATAGATGCAGTTGGCGCCGACCCCGATATCCAGCGCGCGCACCTGATCGCCACGTGGGATCACGCCTTCATTGTCGCTGGCCAGCAGGTCGGCAAGACCGTGCAGATAGTCGGCGCGGCCCGGCACGGGCGGACACAGATAGCCCTCGGGAATCTGCCAATGGGCGATGCCGTACTGCAGGCGCAGCAGCGCCGCATTCAGCGCGCGCACCGCGGCCGGTTGGCTGAAATCGATGCTGCGTTCACCGTAGGGCGTGCTGATCAGATGCGCCGCCAGCGCCGGCGACTGCGCCAGCAGTGCATCGAAATCGTAGTGGCCCTGATGGCGATTGCGCGGGTGCAGACTGGCGCCGGTGGCGCCGACCGCCGCGCTGGGGCGCGCAGCAGGGCTTGCGCCCTGGCGTCGCGAATTGGCTGCGGGCGGGCGCGGGGGACGGCTCATGCGAGGCGGCCTGGCTGGCTTGGCATTGGGCGTCACGGGTCGAGACGGGCTCGCCAGCGTGCCTGCGCGAATCGCGCTTGACCAGCCTTGCTCGATTGCAGCCGCTGCTTCGACGCGGACCAGCAACCAAGCGTAGGGATGTCTGCGTTCTCCCACGCAGCAAGCGGCACCGCGCGCGGTCGGCGAAACGGCCGGCGCGGTCCCAGCGATGCTCCCGGTGCAGCAGCAGGGCGACGGAATGCACCAACAGCATGTGCTGGCACGAAACACCGTGTGCCCCGGCGCTGCAGCGCCAGGTGGGCGAACAAGCCCGCGATGCAGCAGGGCGAAGCCGCGAACGGCGTGGAGCGTGTGCCAGCCGCTGGATGCGATTGTCCGAGGCGTGCTGAGTATGCAAATGCGGGTTGCTGTGTGGTGGCGGAACCTCGTCGCGATCGGCGCCGGGGCGGTCGAGCGTCTCCGAGTGGGCGTCGGGTGTGCTCATGCCTGCCTGCGGTCGATCGACGCGCGCTGCGTCCTTGCCGAGTTGATCGACGTGCGCTGCCGAAACATCGCAGCGATGGCGACAAGGCTTTGGCCGTGCACCGTTGACGGTTACGATCTGCGTCCACGGGCTGCGCTGCCTCGATGCGCGCGCCGCGCGCCGACCGATGCAGTGTCGGCCCGACCCCTCACGCTTTCCAAGCAGTCCGCCCGTCACGCAGTGAGCGTGCCGCGGCCTCGCCGCCTCCAGGACACCCATGATCAACAACGACATTCTTCGCAGCGTCCGCTTCATGCTCGATCTCAGCGACCAGAAGGTGGTCGAGATCATCCAGCTGGCCAAGGCCGATTTTCCGATCGACAAGGCCGAGGTGCAGGTGCTGACCAAGAAGGAAGGCGAGGACGGCTTCGTCGAATGCAGCACCAGCGTGCTGGCGCATTTTCTGGACGGCCTGGTGATCTTCCGCCGCGGCCGCGACGACAGCCGCCCACCGCGCCCGGTCGAAAAGCACGTCTCCAACAATGTGGTGCTGAAGAAACTCCGGGTGGCCTTCGAGCTGAAGGACGTCGACATGCACCAGATCTTCGAGGATGCCGGCTTTCCGGTCTCCAAGCCCGAGCTGAGCGCGTTCTTCCGCGACCGCAGCCACAAGCACTTCCGCCTGTGCGGCGACCAGCTGCTGCGCAACTTCCTGCGTGGGCTGACCCTGCGGCTGCGGCCCGACACTGCGGCCTGAATCGGCCTCGCCGGCGCTACTCCGAGCTGAGCAGCCCGTCGACATCACCCGCGTGCTGACGGCTGACCATCGTGCACAGGGTCTGGTGGTCGTAGGTGTCCAGCAGCGCATTCAGCGCCAGCGTCTGGCGCAGAAAGTCCTCGCGCTCGCGCAGTACGTCGCGGCTCAGCTTGGCCGGCGCGAGCACGGCCTGCAGAGCGTCCTCGTTGAGCTTCAGTTCGGGGCAATGGGTGGCGGCGAACTCGCTGGTGGCGAGCACCGCCGAGGCGCGGCCGGCGGCGCTGTCGTCGAGCGCATCCTGGGCCTGGCTGCTGCCCACGGTAAAGGCGAGCAGCAGGCTGAAGCCGTGCCGGATTCGGTGCGGGCGGGCAGGGGACATGTGCACTCCGGAATGATCGGCCATGCGTGGCCGGCGCCGATCATCGCATCCGCCGGGCCGATCAGCGCATTCGCAGGTCGCGCGGGCGAGGGCAGACCGCACAGATGGATCGCGAGATCGGGCCCGCCCGCGGCGAGTACTGGCTAGCCCAGCGCGCCGCTCAGCCACACCCGCGCGCGCAGCCAGTCGCGCTGTACGGTGCGCAGGTCGATGCTCAGGGCTTCCGCAATGGCGGGTGGCTCCAGGCCGGCGAACACGCGCAATTCGATCACCCGCGCCAGCCGCGGATCGCGCGCTTCGATGTCATGCAGGGCCTGATCGAGCGCCAGCAGGGCGGCCGGATCGGCCAGCTCAGGGCAATCGGCCTCGGGTTCGTCCACCGCCAGCGCATTGCCGCGCTTGGCCGCGGAACGAGCGCGACAGTAGTCGACAAACACATGCCGCATCGTGCGCGCGCACAGCGAGATCAGATGCGATTCGCTGTCCACCGCCAGATGCCCGCCCTCTGCCACGCGCAGGTAGGCCTCATGCACGAGCGCAGTCGGCGACAGCGTGGCGGGCGCATGGCCGCGGTTGAGCTGCTTGCGCGCGACCCGCTTCAAGGTGGCATAGACCTGGGTCAGGCGTTCCGCGCTGGCGGCGGCCTTGCAGGCGGGCGAGGGTTCGGCGATGGCGAGCGTGTGGGTTTGCATGAGGGCTGCTCCGTGTTCGGTTCGTGCCGCGAGCGCGCAACGCAGGGCTTGCGCGGGCTTGGCAAGGAAGTCGAGTTTCGGCTGGCAAACCCGCCACGCTGTGTTTGCCGAGGTGCGCGAAGCGGTCAGAATGGCGGCCGCACGCGCCGCGCAAAAAATGTTTCCGAACCGGTGGCGGGTTTGCCCGCGCTGTTTCGACTCTTCAGGGCAGGGCGGTTCTGCATCGCCGCCCAAGCCCCCGTTCGAGCCCCACCGGAGCCCCACCCATGAGTCACTGTCTGTCCGCCCCCCGCCCCTTGCTGCTGTCGATGGCCGTGCTGAGTGCGCTTGCCATCGGCGCCCCTGCCTTCGCCCAGAGCACCACGGCCCCGCACAGCGTCAACGTGGTTGAGTTGGAGTACGCCCCCAGCAGCCCGTTGCAGGGCCTGGACCTGCGCGCCGGCCGCTACTTGCTGGAGCTGCGCGGCCCGGCGGCCGGCCCCTATGCCGGCGTGTTGCGCGGGCCGAACAACGAGATTGTCGATGCGCAGCTGGTGGTGACCCGAAGCGGCTGCAGCGGCACGGCGCTGCCCAGCTCGGCCGTGCTGCAGACCCAGCCGGCGACTGCACGGCCGCATATCAACCCGGTTGCGTTGCGGGTGGTTGGTGCTACCGGCGGTGGGTGTCAGCTGCAGGCGACGATGCATGAGATGGGGTTGACCAGTGGCACCGGTTCTGAAGGTCCGCCCGATTGCGAGACGCCCGACGAAGTGCCCTTTGCCGCGGTGGAGCAACCGACCTGTTTCGCACCGCCCATCCTGCCTGGAACGCTGCCGGACCTCACGCCAGGACAAGGACTCAATATCGCCGGTCAGTACGCGCCGTGGGGCGCCAACCTGGAGCTGCAGGCCTCAGCCGCGGTGTTCAAGTCTCAGGGTCGCTGCTACTTCAACTACAGCCACATGATCCGAAATGTGGGCGTCGGGCAGGCGTCGCCGTCGGTGAGCGCACTTCGAAGCGGACATCGCTTCGGTCCGCAGCTGGATGCCTCGCAGGTGCCGGCCTTGGCGCCAGGTGCCTTCCATGTGGTTTCCGGCCAGATCGCATTGCCCCCAGGCGTATGGCGGGTGTTCGCGTATGCCGATAGCAAGGAGCAAGTGACAGAATCCAATGGAACGAACAACGTGAGATCGATTCGGATTAAGGTGGATGGCAGCTGCACAGGGAGCTTTACGACCCCGTAGCGTTGGGGACGGCAACGAGAGCCGCGGCTAGGCATAGTCAAATTCATTCGGGTGGCGATTTTGACAGTTCAGCGTGCCTCTCGAGCTTGCGCTAGGAGCGCCTTTACGGACTGGATTGCAACTGCATCTGCCTGGGGCAGGGTCTGCATGAGCTGCAGACTCTGCTCAAGATGCGGTATGGCCGCGCCAATACTGCCGCCTTCAATCAGGACGGTGCCCAGTAACCTTAGTGTTTCAGCGTGCAGCTTCGGCGCCGCTGCTCCACGGTTCGTTAGCTCTTCCAGCACTTCGCGAAGTTCGATTTCGGCACTATCGAGCTGTTGGAGTTGTATCGATATCTCAACTAGGCGCAGGCGTACCTCCACGATCTCGTTCGGGTTGCGCGATTCGTCCCGTAGCGCCTTCAGCGCTTGCCGATACAGCGACTGCGCGGCGTGCTCTTGTCCCCGTGCAAGTTCGCAGGCTGCCAAGCCCTTGAGCATCAGCGGGCGCCACCAGTCGTGACTGTGGGGTAGCGCTGTGAGCGCCTGTGTGTAGGCGCTTACAGCGGCATCGAAGCGCCCCTGCGAAAACAGCACCTTACCCAAGTCGAACTGTACGAAGGCGACGCTGGCATGAACAGCGCCGTGCACGGACTGCTGGATGCTTAATGCCTCGCGCAATGCCGCCTCTGCCTCCACAAGGCGATTAGCTTGACCCAGCGCTTTGCCATAGTTGCCCAAGGTCGCGGCCAAGAACGGATGCCTACTGCCGCGCGCCTTGCGCTGCCCCTCAATGGACTCTGCATACAAAGTCAGCGCCAGCTTGATGTCGCCACGGCGTCGCTTGATCATTGCAAGGTCGGAGAGATTCTCTGCGATCTGCGGGTGGGTTGGTGGCAGCACCGCCCGCCGCACCTCCAACGCTCGGGTAGCCAAGGTGTCGGCCGACTCCAGGCGACCCGCGAGACGCTCGATTGTTGCCAGTTGATTGAGGCTCTCAGCGACCGTCCGATCCTGTTCCCCATGCGTGGCAATGCGAATGTCCAGCGCTTCGCGAGCGAAGCGCTCGGCGTCGAGTTGGTTCCCACGACGCCGCAACAGATATGCGAGCTCAACCATCGTGTCTGCGCTTGTCACGTCGTACTCGGCCATTTGGCTGCGCTGGATCTGCAAGGCCCTACGCAACTGCCGTTCGGCCAGCTCAAGATCCGCACCAGCCCCCAACGTGATGCCGTAGCTCCGATAGATCCGCGCAGCCAACAACGGCTGACTGCCCTCGAACTTCTCCGCCAGCGCTTGCGCCGAGCCCAGCAGCTCGCCTGCCCGATCGTAGTCGCCCAGCGCGCGATAGACGTTGCCGACCGTGTCCAGCAGCTCAGCCTGCACCTCCGGATGAGCGCCGAGTTCGCCTTCGATCTCGCCCCAGCTGCGGTCGAGCAGGGCCTTGACGCTGAGCGGCGGGGCGCCGGCTATGTCGGGGTCGATGCCTTCGAACAGGCGCTGCACGAAACCTTGTACTTCACGCGCCTTGCGGGCTTCGGCCTGGGCGCGGTCGCGCTCGACCGCCAGTGCCTGCGCCTGCAGGGTCAGGGTTACGGCGTAGAACAGCAGCAGCAGCGCGGTGATGAAGGCGAAGGCCACGCCGATCGGATGTCGGCGAAGAAAGGTGCGGGCGCGGTAGGCCCAGGTGTCGGGGCGCGCACGCACGGTGTGTCCGGCGCGCGAGCGCTGCAGGTCTTCAATCAGTTCGGGCACTGACGCGTAGCGGCGCTCAGGCGCTTTGCGGATCGCCTTCAGCACGATGTTGTCGAGGTCGCCGCGCAGGCTGCGGCGCAAGGTGGCGACCCGCAGCTGGCGAGCCTCGGCCTGCGCGCTGTCGGTCTCGGCCAGGCGTTGGCTGGGGCGCGGCGGTTCGGTGTTGCAGATCGCGCGTTCCAGCCCGGCCGGTGTGGCCTGGCCGACCGCCTGCGCGCGGTGGCCGGTCAGCAGTTCGTACAGCAGCAGGCCGAGTTGGTAGACATCGCTGGCGGTGGTCACCGGCTCACCGCGCACCTGTTCGGGTGAGGCGTATTCCGGCGTGAACATGCGCATCTCGGCGCGGGTGGCCATGGCTGCGCCGGCTTCGCTGTCGTCGAGCACTTTGGCGATGCCGAAATCGAGCAGCTTCACGCTGCCGTCGGCACTGACGACGATGTTGGAGGGCTTCAAATCGCGGTGGATCACCAGGTTGCGGTGCGCGTGCGCCACCGCCGCGCAGACCTGCAGGAACAACTCGACGCGTGCGCCGATGCCGAGCCGATGGCGGTCGCAGTAGCGGTCGATCGGTTCGCCGTCGACGTATTCCATCACCAGGTACAGGCGCCCGCCGGGGTCGCGGCCGCCGTCGAGCAGCCGTGCGATGCAGGGATGGTCGAGCCGGGCCAGGATCTGCCGCTCCTGCACAAACCGACGCGCGAACTCGCTGGCGGCGATGCCGTGGCGGATCAGCTTGAGCGCGCCGCGCTGTTCGAAATCGCCGCCGCTGCGCTCGACCAGCAGCACCCGGCCCATGCCGCCGGCGCCGAGCTCACCCATGATCCGCCAGGCTCCGATCTGCTCGGGCAGGGTGTCTTCGTCGAGATCGCCGAACACCGGTTTCAGCTGGTCAAAAGCCTGGTCGAGCAGGCGTTCGGCGGCGGCCGCATTGAGCTGGAAGGGGTCGTCCGGGGCCTCGGCCCAGCGCAGCAGCTCGACCAGCTCGCCGTGCAGGAACGGGTCGGCGATGCCTTGCACAAAGGCGGCGCGCTCGGCGTCCTCCAGATCCAGCGCCTGCACGAACAGCGCGTCGATCTCGGCGCGGCGATCGGGCGGCGGGCTCATGCGGGGTTGAAGGCTTTCATCAGCCAGGCGCGGGCGCGCAGCCAGTCGCGCTGCACGGTGCGCAGCGAGGCACCCAGCGCGGCCGCGGTTTCTTCTTCGGTCAGGCCGCCGAAATAGCGGCACTCCACCACCTGTGCCAGGCGCTCGTTGAACTCGCGCAGGCTGTCGAGGGCGAGGTTCACGGAAAGGATGTCTTCAGCCTGTTCGTCGATCGCCATCAGATCGGTCTTGAGGGTCAGATCGGGCTGGCCGCCGCCGCGCTTGTCGCAGCTGCGCTGGCGCGCGGCGTCGACCAGGATCCGCCGCATCGCGCGCGCGCAGATCGCGAAGAAGTGGGTGCGGCTCTGCCAGTCGACGCCGGTCTCTTCGACCAGCTGCAGGTAGGCCTCCTGCAGCAGGGCGGTGGTCGACAGCGTGTTGCCGCGTTCGCCACCGCGCAGGCGCTGGCGATGGGCGATCTCGCGAAGTCGGGTGTAGACCAGCGGCACCATCGCGTCGAAGGCTGCGCGCTCGCCGGCGTGGTGGCGCTTCAGCAGCTGGGTGATCTCGTTGCTCACGTCGGCCTCCTCAAGTGCGCGCTGGCTCGGAGCTGCCGTCCGGTCGCCCGCAGCGTGGCGTGCGCCCGAGCCTGAATCATATGCCAGCCGACCCCGCGCGCTGAGGCGTGTCCCGGCGCGCGAAATTTTTTTGTCAGCCCGTGTCGTTTCGCCCAAGGGTTCGCGTAACCCATCTCGACGGCGCGCTGCGGGGCCAGTTGCACAGGCCCGATCCGCCCGGTTGCCGCGCTGGCTGTACGCCCGGTGCGCCGCCGGCAGCCACGTCGCCGTGAACTCAAGCCCCTCTAATCCGTACTAGGAGAACACCGATGAAAACCCGCTCAATGCTCGTCCTGTGTGCCGCCCTTGGCCTCAGCCTGAACACCGTCTCGGCCGCCGAACCCGGCACCCAGTTCCGACCGCTCGATCTGCAGGCGGCGTTCGGTTCCGATGTGGTCAGCGAAAAATCGTCCCTGAGCGTGCGCTGGGATTATCTGGGCAAGGCGCGCTTCCATGGCGTCGAGGGCCCGGCAAGCGGCGACCCGCTGGGCGCTGAGTCGAGCGTCAAGTCTGGCGCCGAAGACGGCTTGGCGGCTGCGCTGAAGGGCACCGATGCGCGCCACTGGATTGCCGTCAATGTCAGCACCGGCGATGAGTACCTGGTGGAACTGCCCACCGACACCGCCGCTGGCCTGCGCCGGCTGGCTGCCAAGGCGGGTTGGGAACAGGGCAATGCCGGCGTGGCATCTGCCTCCGACCCCGCCGGCAAGACCGACGATCTGAGCTCGATCGAAGCCGATGCCAAGGGTTGGAGCAATGGCGTTGACACCCGCACCCGCCGCTTCGACAACACCACCTATCCCTACCGTGCGATGGGCCAGCTCGGCGGCGGTTTGAACAGCGGCTGCTCGGGCACCCTGGTCGGACGTCGCCACGTGCTGACCGCCGCGCATTGCCTGTACAACCAGGAAGACGATGTCTGGACCCTGGGCGGGCTGTTCCGTCCCGGCCGTGAGGGCACCTGCAACAACGCCAGCTGCGAGCCCTACGGCGAGTTCTCGGGCGTGTGGTACTTCACGCCGGCACAGTGGCGCACCAGCGACAACGCTTGGAACTACGACTACGGCCTGGTGGTGCTGAATGGCAGCCCGGGCAACCAGACCGGCTGGCTGGGCTATGTCGCCGTCGCGCAGTCGACGCTGGAAGACCAGTGCGACAAGGTGCCGTTCGGCCCCGGCTTTCTGGGTGGCGAGTGCTCCAACCGCGGCTACCCGGCCTGCGGCTTTCCCGAAGCACCGCTGGAGTGCCGCCTGAACAACAATCTGCAGGGCTGGGCCTACCAGGACCCGAACGCCTGTGAGATCGGCAGCTTCGGCAGCGCCGGTAACGACGGCTGGGCCGCGCGCTTCACCACCAACTGCGACATCAGCCGCGGCCACTCGGGTTCGTCGGTGTTCACCGAGACCTGGGGCGGTTCCACCAGTGCGGTGCTCGGCATCGTCAGCACCCATAGCTGCACCACCTGCAGCCCGGGCGAGGTCTACGTCAACGGCATCCGCCGGGTCACCCCGGAAGTGCTCGACATGATCAGCTACTTCAAGGCCGAGATGCCGTAAGGCAGCAGCAAGGGTCGATACCCACGTTCGACCGCGCCTGGCAACTGCACGCACTCGACCGGCCCCGCGCCGGTCGAGTGCGTTGTGGTTTCAGCGCAAGTTGATGCGACTGTTCTCCGGCCTTGCATTCGCACGTATCGCTGCGCGCGGCGCGTGCTCAGGGCTGCAGCAGCGGTCGGCTGGGCCGCGGCAGCCGCCAGCCCACCGCCGCCAGCATCAGCACCGGCAGAGCCGCAGCGGGCAAGACCCAAAGCATGCTCGTGACGCCGCGCTCGGCGGCCAGCAGCTGTGCAGCCAGTGAGCCGACCAGTACCAGCGCGATGCCTGCGTACAGCGCGAAGCCCGCCAGCCCACCGCGGCGGCGCGCCAAGGGCAGCAGACAGCAGATCAGCAGCAGGGCCCAGGCGCAGATCAACAGGGTCGGCAGGGCCGCCGTCGGCTGTCCGGCTTTCAGCGCCATCAGCACGGCAATCAGCAGGGCCGGCAGCCACAGGCGATAGAGGGTGGTGTAGATCAGGGCCTGCGCAAGCAGAGGCCAGCGGCCGCCGCCCGTGGCCAGATTCGGCATCAGGGCAGCCTCGGCCAGCCCATGTCCCTCGCCATGCCAGAGCTGGCGCAAGCGCGTGATCAGACTGAGCAGCACGGACAAGGTCCAGAAGCCCAGCAGGGCGGTGAGGCCCATCGCCGGGCCGCGGGTCGCAGCGTCTTCGCTCAGCATCAGGGCGCCGAGCAAGCCAATGGCCAACAGCATCCAGCTGCTGCTGCGCAGATAGCTGCGCCAGCCCAGTGGAGCCAGTGGCCCACTCAGCAGCAGCGACAGTGAGCGCAGCGGCCTGCCTGGGCCCACATTGGCGTCGATGCGCGCTCGGTTGTCGCCCAGCCACGACGGGCCCCGGCTTTCCCCCTGCGCGCCCTCGGTCAGAAGGTCGCGCTCGGCCATGTTCACTACCTGCGGCGCGTTCCAGCCGGGCGGCGGCGCCTGCACAAGCAGCCGCCGCCAGCGCGACAGGCCGACGCCCAGCATGGCTGCTGCAAAAGCCATCAGCGCCACGAAGACCAGCTCGGGATCCGGCGCCAGCGTCTGCAGCTGTTTGAGCAGAAGTGCGGGCAGCACGGTAGTCACGATCAGCAGCAGTACGCCGACCGTAGGTGTCACCATCAGGTAGACCAGCGCGGTCGACAAGGCCAACCACTGCGCCAGCAGCGACCAGCCGGGTGGGGCACCGAGTGCGATCAGCAGCAGTGCCGGCAACGATGTGCCCAACACGCCCAGCAGCAGCCCCGCGCGCTCGCAGTGCCTGCGCGCAGCGGGCAGCTGCAAGGATTCTGCTTGGTGCTGCAGTTGCCATAGTCGCGCGAGCAGCTGCAGCCAGCCCATCCATGCAGCGAAGCCGAGAATGCCGGCGGCCACCACGCCTGCGTTGGCGCTGGGCACGATTGTCAGAATCGGCACGGTCAGCGCCAGCAGAGCGCCGTAGAAGCCCCAGAAGAACACCGTCCCGCGCAGGCGCAGTGCCGCGCGCAGGGTGCCAAACACCGCGTTCACTCGACCACCTCCAGAAACAGGTCCTCCAGCCCGAGCGGGTCGAAGCGCAGCGCACCATCGCGCAGCGCCTGCGGCCAGGACTGGTGCTGGGTGTGGTCGAGCAGCAGGCGCAGGCCGTGCTCCGCGGTGCTGCGGCGGCGCAGCTCGCCAGCAAGTGGTTCAGGCATCTGCGTGGCCAGTGCCGGCGGCACCAGCACGCGAACGAACTGTTCCTTGATGCTGTCGAGTTCGCCGTCAATCAGCAGGCGGCCTTGGTCGAGAAAGGCCACGTGCGAGGCCACCCGTTCCAGGTCGGAAAGGATGTGGGTTGAGAACAGCACTGTGGTGCCGGTATCGCTGGCACGCAGCGCAATTTCGCGCAGCAGATCGCGGCGGGCTACCGGATCCAGTGCGGCCGCAGGCTCGTCCAGCACCAGCAGTTCCGGCCGCGCCGCCAGCGCGCGGATCAGCGCCAGGCGCTGGCGCTCACCAGGACTGAGTTGATCCAGGCGCTGGCCGCGCTGCAGCTCCCAGCGCTGCAGCAGCTGCTGGGCCAAGGCCGCGTCCCACTGCGGGTAGAAGCGGCCGACGAAGTCCAACATGTCGCCCACGCACAGCCAGCCCAGTGCGTTCGGCTGCTGCGGCACGTGGGCCAGGCGCGCCTTGCTGGCGTCGCTCAGGGCCTGGCTGGATTCACCGAACACCTGGACTATGCCCGAGTCGTGTTCCAGCAGGCCGAGCAGACAGCGGATCAAGGTCGACTTGCCGGCGCCATTGCGTCCGATCAGGCCCAGCACCTGCCCGCGCTCCAGCCGCAGATCGATTCCGTCCAGCACGGCTCGGTCGCCGTAGCGCTTGCGCAGTCCGTGGGCACGCAGGGGAGGAGGGCTGCCAGTCATGTCATTTCTCCATCAGTTGGCGCAGGCGCGACAGCACCTTGTCGCCGGGAAGTTCGAGTTCCTGCGCGCGCTGGGACAGCTCACGCAGCAGTGGATCCAACTGAGCCATGCGATCAGGCAGCGACTGCGGTCGGCGCGCACTGGCCGCGATCACCATGCCCTTGCCGCGCAGGCGTTCGAGCACGCCCTCGGCCTCCAGCTGGCTGTAGGCCTTGGAAACGGTCATCGGGTTGACCGCGTGTGCGGCTGCGATGTCGCGCACCGAGGGCAGCGCGTCGCCCGCCTGCAACTGCCCGCCGGCGACCATGCGACGTACCTGATCGGCGATCTGCCGGTAGATCGGTTCGGCTGCACTGGGTTGGATTCGAAACAGGGTTGCGTCCATGTGTATTAGTAAACCAATACACAATCGACAGCGCAAGTGCGTTGCTGTGTTCGCGGACAGCGTCTGTTGCGCGGAGGCGGGTCTGTGGATGCACGGCCTTTTGCCGCGAGCGCTGCGAGCGCTGCGAGCGAGGGTCAGATTTCTGCAGTCGACCAGCGCGGGACTGCGGCAAACCTACAGAACTCCCACAATTCAGCCACAGAACACCCGGGCGGCTGCGCGGTATGGTGGAGGTACTCTCCGCCAAGACGAATACCAATGAAGCCTCGCCAGTTGTTGCTGTCGTGCTGCCTCGCCCTACTCGCTGTTGCATCGGTCCAGGCGCAGACGCCCAGCACGCTGGCGGTGCTGCCCTCCAAGCCGGTGCCGGGCGAGTCGATCGGGATTCCATTCGAGATCGACTATCCCTGGTGCGCGCACCATTCTCTTGATCGCAGCCAGCCGCCGACCATTCGCCAGACCGGCATCACCTTCGGCGGCTCGGTGGGCACCCAAATCAGGGAGTACGCCGTCAGCATCGACTTGGTCTACGACCCGAACCCCATCTGCGGTGTGCCCTTCCCGGGATCCCTCAAAGTGGTGCGCTACATCGACATCGGATCGGTGCCGGAAGGCGCACACCGGTTCGTCGTCACTCCGCGGGTCAACGGTGTCGTCCAGCCCAGCTACCGCCTTGGGCCGATTGTCGTCAGCAGCGATGCCGGTATGCCTGAGCACGCCTCGGGCGTCTGGTACAACCCGCAGCAGAGCGGCCGCGGAGTGTTTGTCACCCGCACCGGCCCGAACCAGATGTCACTGGCCTGGTTCACCCACGACGCCGACGGCCGTCCGACCTGGGCCGTGGCCAGCGGACCAATGAACTCCTTTGTGCCCCAGTTCACGGCCGCGGCCACCAATACCGTTGGCTCGCCGCCGGCACCCGGTCCGGCGCAGCTGCAGCCGCAGCCCTGGGTGAGCTGAGCTTCCGCTACCTCGGCTGCGACCGCGCCCAGCTGAGTTGGAATGCGCGTGACCCAGCCATCGTCGACGGCAGCATCGACCTCGTACGCCTGACCCAACCGGACGCGATGCTGCCCTGCGCGCCGAGCTTCGAGATCGAGGCCCAGTGGATCACCCCCTGAGTTGAGGTCGAGGCGCCCACCGCGACGATATCCACACAGCCTGTAGATATCCCTGTGCAGCGCCCTGGGGCGAGCCTGCGCAAGTGTTGTGCAATCAAGCGCTTGGTCTGAGCTGGGCATTACTTGACCAGCACGGAGCCGGGTTGCGCGGTGCAGCTGCGCTGCCCGTGACACGCCGACAGCCCGGTCGGGCACCGATTCAGAAAGCTGTTCCTCAGTCCGGGACGGCAATGTTCGAAGGCTCCCATGCCGACGCCGCTGCGGATTCGCCCGCCAGAATCGTCTGCCGAGGTTGACCTGCTCGCGCTGGAATCACAGCGGGTTGCGCGGGGTTCGGCTTGTGGGCATTGGATGTGGGCTCGCACAGGCCCGGGGGCTTCAACAATGACGCGCTCCCCGCCGAGCCGGCTCGCGTGCAACCTCGCCAGCCCCGACAGGCTGCCAGGCGCCGCGCCGCCCAAATCCCAGCGAGTCCGGAGTCGATCCGGACTCGCCGGGTCTGGATCAAGGCGTGTGGGCAATGACCAGTTTGGGTGATACCGCGCCCTCGCGTGAGGAGAAGTCCACGCCGTCACCGGTGCCAGCGCTGACCAGGACGACGCCATGGTTGGCTCGCGCGCCGCTGATCCAGTCGCGCACCAGGGTGAGGCCAGCGGCGTTCAGCTGGACCGACTGCGTGCCGGTGGTATTGGGGACGATGCTGCCGATCCGCTCACCCAGGTTGGTTGCCTGGCTCCAGCTCAGGCTCGACTCGCTCCAGCTGGCATTGGCGCGGTAAAGGTCGTACTGCCCGGCCGAGCGATCGCTGACGTTGAGCTGCACGCTGACCGACTGGATTGCAAGCGTGGCTGGCACCTGAGTGAGGTCCCAGCGCATCAGCGCGCGCAGCTCGCTGCCGCTGTCGCTGCCGTCGGCTAGCAGCACCGTGCCATTGGTTCGCGCACCGCTGCTCCGCACATGGGCATCGGCTGCTGCGCCCAGCACCCGCGTCTCGGGCAGCTGACCATCCGCGAGTCTGGAGCGACCTGCGCCGTCACGCGCAATCCCGTACACCGGGCCGATCGGCGTGTCCGCCCACAAGCTCAGCCCGCTGGGCAGGGCCAAGGGACTGCTCAAGCGTGCGCTGCGGCTGAGCGCCGCGGTGTCGCCTTCGCCCGCGAAGTGCACCGTGCGCAGTTCCAGCCGGTCGGCCGTGGCCGAGATCACGCGCAGATGGGCAAAGCTGGCCTGACCGAGAATCCAATCGTTCTGGCGGTCGGCGGTGCGGGTGGGTGCACCCCATGCGCCCTCGCCCGCGTACACCGTGCCCGCCGCGGCTTCACGCAGGCCACTGCCTTCCGGGCGGACCGGAAAGGTGTACTTGACCAGATGGCTATCGGACTCTTCGACCAGATTCATCGCGTACTGGTAGAAGGGCTGCGCCCACTGGAACACCGGGCTGTTGAAGGAAGGCTTCGAGCTGGTCCGCGGAAACATCGGCACGTGGTACTGGGCGATACGCCAGCGAGCACTGCCGGCGCCGGCAAGGTCGGTGTTGAGCCAGGTGTTCTGGGTCTGCCACTGGCTGGAGTAACCGGACAGGCGCAACTGGGTGTTGAGGGTGTAGGCACGGATGAAATCACCACCGATGCTTACCGCATAGTGAGTGTCGCGCAGGCTGCACGCACCGTCGCGATCAGCGTCCACGCCGAACAGCTTGCACAGCATGGTCTGATCATTGTCCTCATGGTTGCCCACCGTCGGCAGCAGCGGGATTGCATGACGCACCGACAGACCGTCCACCGTGTCTTGCGGATAGGCCAGCTCCCAATCGCTCAGCCATTCGGACATTTCAGTGGTGGTGTTGCCCTGGGTGTAATCACCACCAAACATCACGAACAGCGGACGGATCTTCGCCACCAGGCGGTTGCCCTGCTGACGCAGGCTGCGGTTGGTTCGCGAGTCGCCACCTGTGATGAAGGTCAGCGCGCTGGCAGCACTCGGCGCGGTCAGGAACCAGTGCGCCGGTCCGCAGCCCGTGCTGTCGCAGGCTTCGAAGTAGATCGGCGTGTTGGCGGGCAGGTTTTCAAGGCGCACGAAGTGGTTGCGCAGGTTGCCAAAGCTGCGGATCGATTGGGTGTTTGCGCGTGCCCAACTGCTTCGGGTGCTGCTGCTGCCGAAGCGGATGTAGCCGCCACTGGTCTCGCTTGTGCTGAAGCCGATCACGGCTTCGCGGTCGGGCGGACCGTCCCAGGTCACTCGGACTTGGCTGGGCGCCGCCCAGACTGCGCTTGTGCCGGCGGCCAGCAGGGCGGCCAGTGCGATGCTGCGGTTCATGGGGTGACTCCTCGTTGCGATATGAATGGCCAGCCTGGTGACAAACCCGCGCTCCCCTCGCGCATTTGGACGGCGGCTGGTGGGCCGGCCGCATGCGAGTCCTTCGATGACTGCGGTCCGGCGACCAGGCGCGCCCGGGCGACCAGATCGCCGCGCAACCAGAGCTGCCGGCCTTCGCCGAAATGGATGGCGGCGATTTGCAGATCGCCGTAGGCATCGCGGCGACCGTCCTGGGTCCAGTACGGCGCCCATTGGGTGAACGGGAACAGTGCCGTGGCGATGCGCGGATCGCCCGCGGCGCTGTCAGGATCGAGCAGGGCAACGAGCTCCGTGGTGCGCGGCAAGCGCCAATCCGTTCGGCCACACAGGCGCTTGCTGCGGCTGGCCTCGATCAGGTCAGAGGTGTCGCAGGGGTACTGTTCCTTGTCGGCATGACAAGTGCCGAGGCGACGGTGGCCAAGGCTGCGCTCGGCGTCGTACCAGGAGTAGGTCGCGGCGGCGAAATGCTGGGTCTCGTTATCGGACTTGTTCTCCCAGATCAGGCCGGAGCGTCGATCGAGTACGCAGGCCCATGGACCCTGTTGCAAGTCCAGATGCTCGCCGTTGGCAGCGATCTTGACGAAGGGGCTGTCGGGCGCTGATGGTGGCGTGGGCGCGCATGCGCTCAGCAGTGCAAGGAGCCACGCCCAATGCAGCCGATGGCTCATGGTTCGATCACCAGGCTGAGCGGCCGCACATGCAGGCTGTGACGCGTTTGGCTGTGATCGAACACCGCCACCCAAACCGCCAGCCCGCTGTGCAGATCGAGATCGAACTCGCCCGGGGCCTTCAGCGCGCGCGCGAGTTCCAGCGTCCACTCTCCGTCGCGCCAATTGGCAAAGGCGCGCACGCTGGCGCGGTCTCCTTCGTAGCCGTCGCGGATCAGCACCGAGGGCATCAGGGTGCCGACCGGATAAACGTCGAGCTCAGCTGTATAGGGCCGGGTTTGGTACCAGCTCAGACTCCAGTCGATCTGCGCGCCGGGCTGCTCGGGATCAGGCAGCTCGCGAAACGGCAGCAACTGCTCGGGCGAGCGCGGCAGCCGCTTGGGCAACACGCGCTCGGCCGAGAACCACTGCCAGTTGTGCACGATGGCGCCGGCTTCGGCAGGGTCTGCGCGGTAGCCCGCGGTGTAGCGCGGCTCGCCTGCCCGGCGTGGCTGCGCGGGGCCAAAGTGGCTGTCATCGAGTGTTCCCAGCGGATTGCGCAGCGACTTCCAATGCCAGACATCGACCAGACCGCTATGCATCGCATGCTGGCCGCGCGCGGCCCCCTTCGCGCCGTAGTGAAAACTGCCGCCCGCGGGGGCGTGCGAGCGCGAGAACATCAGCGCGAGTTTGTCCTCGTACCAGCGCCGCTCATCGTGGGTATCGAAGCCCTCATGGATGACTCGCCAGCCATCCGCGGTCTTCTGCAAGGGCAGATGCACGCCGCTGCGGGTGGGATCCGGCCAAGTCACCGCGAAATAGGCGGTGTCGCCGTCATGCACCGCACGCAGGGTGACGGCGACGCCGGAGGCACTGTTGGCGCCGTGCACGGTTTGCACGCTGACGGGTCGGGCCAGCGCCCAGACCTGATCGTCCGTTGCGCCGTCCAGCTGAGGCGCCAGCCGGGTCGGTATCGCAGTCATCCGCAAGGGTGTACTCAGCCAGCTCGGCGGCACCGCGGCCCAAGCTGCCGTGAGCAGCGCTGCGCCAAGCGCAAGCCCCTGCGTCCAACGGCGGTAGCGTGATGCACCGCGCGGCCAGAACGCCGCCCACCATCCGCTGAAACCACGCAACCAGGCGGTGACCAGCAAATGCAAGGGCAGCAAGCCGCACAAAGCCAGGGCCAAGCTCAAGTGCAAGATCACCGTGGCGCGTCCACTCAGCCCGGGCAGGCTCAGATACAGCACGGCGCCGCTGGCGATCAGGCCAACCAGCGCGCTCCAAATGAGCACCAGCAAATGCCGGTGCCAGCGCGCGGCCCGGCTGAGCACAGGGCGGCCGGCAACTGCTGCGCGATTGCGCTGGCGCAAGCGTCGCCAGCCGAGGTAGCCGAACAACACCAGCACCCAGGCCAGGGCCAGCAGCAGGTGCCAATCGGCCACGCGGCCCATGGGCAGGGCGGCGTCAAGTGCGGGCGGCAGCAGACCGTGACCGATACTCAGGCGTAGTCCCGTCAGCAGACTGCCCAACAGCAGGGGCAGGCTCAGCAGATGCAGGAGTGCCACCGGCCAGGGCAAACGAGCCGCCGGCCCCGCCCAGCGCCATGGGCTGGAGCGGGCCGTCGTACTGGCCGACGGCGGGGCGGGGAGATCAGGCGAAGTGCCTTCAGCAGTGGTGGCAGTCGACAGCGTGGACATCAGCGGAGCTCAAGTGGGCGGCAGTGAAGCCGACACCTGGGCAACGCCGCTCGCGCGAGCGCGCCCGGGCGCGGCAGACGCATCTGCCGTTGCCGGCAGCGTTCCCGGATCGCGCATCGTCTGGGAGCCGAGAGGCACCAAGGCGAGGTTGACAAACTGTCATGCCCCGCAATATTTGCCCGTCTCGCTGACAGGATCGCTGAGCCGGTTCGGACCAGGCTTCAGCGGCGCCATCAGCGCCTCAACGCAGCCTCTCACCAGCCGCCGATGCGCGCGTCAGCGGCGCACCAAGAGCCCAAGACGGCCGGGCTTGGTTGCGCCGGAGTTCGCGAGCAGTGCGCGCGGATGAGGATCGCAGGCCCAGTACGGTCGCTCGTGGGCGCCTGCCTGCAGCGTTCGGGCTTTCTCGTGTGCTGGAGAAGCCTGGCGAGCCCCCATGCTCGCCGCGCGCCTGTGGTGCCTTCCATTTATTCGTTGAAATGCCACGTCACATGGAAGTTCAAAAGAATTGAAAAAACTCAAGAGTTGCAACGCGCGTCAGATCGGTGAGGCGATACCACGGCGCGCGGGCATGCCTTGATGAAAATGCGGGTCCGCCGCCGACGGAACTGCACCCCGCGAAATCCGAGCAGCCTAGTGCTGAAACGTGACGAAAGCGTGACCCGAGTGCACGGCGATCCGTGTTTCGCTTGATGTGTGTGGCGCACTGCCGATGCGGTACGAAAGCCCGATCCGCGACGTCTGCAGCGGAAGTTTTGAGGGGCGATCAAATCACTTCCCGCAGGTGTCGCATCGCGCTCTTGGTCGAGCAGATGCCGCCGACATATGCCCGTTCCAACTTCGGACTTGGCCAGAGTGCCCGTGCGGGTGATGCGTACGATTGTTCTGACGGGCGACAAGCGAGCCGAATTGCCCAGGCTCGCTCGATCCAAGCGCACCTGCGCGCGATCAACGCGACGTGCGCGCATCGTCTTGCTGGCGGCGCAGGGCATGCGGAATTCAAGTGATCGCTGCGATGCTGGGCGTTGGCCACGCGCAAGTCGCCTGCCGTGCCTGGCAACTGCGCGCCAGCGTGTCGCGCCACCCGCGCGCGCGGCTTCGATACCGCGCATTCCGCGCGGCGAGAAAGCCTCCTGTGACCCGAAGTTCCTGAATAAGCTCAATGGCTTCGAGTGCAGCGGATCAGGCACGTGACGGCGGGCCGACGGCACGTGCTTTGCATCCTGCACCGCGCTGTTTGCAGCTTGACAGCCGATGCGTCCAGGCGTGGCCGCATCGAATCAATGGCGCGATGACCCTCAGGGGGGCTCTGCATGCTCAACGTGCTCAACCGTTTGGCGGTGCGCATGGGCATCGCTACTGCAGCGGTGTTCCTGCTTGTTTTCGGTTTGGCCAGTGTCTACAGCTCGGGCGCAATCCGCGCCGGGTTCGAACAGCGCAAGCAGAGCCAACTGGAGAGCCTGGAGAAACGACTGGCCTTGACCTTGGTCGAGCCGCTTTGGAACCTGGACATCGAGTTCGCGCGCCAGATCACCTCAGTTGAGCTGAGCGATCCCGCGTTGGTCGCACTCAAAGTGGAAGACGCCAGCGGGCAGAGCCTGTTCGATCTGACCAACCCCGACGCCGATCCCGAGCAGAATACCGAGAGCCGACGGATCGAAATCAGCCGCGAGGGCGAACCCATCGGTGCCGTACTCCTGCAGATGGGCGACGGCCCGATGCAGGCGGAGCTGCGTCGGCAAGCACGTGAGGACTTGTTGAAGCTGGGCGCGGTCGGATTGTCGATCGCTGTGGCGCTGCTGGCGCTGCTCAGCCGCCTGGTAACGGGACCGGTGGGACGGATGGTGGCGGTGTTGACGACGCTGTCTGATCCTGAGTCCAGCACGGTGCGACGCGACGAAGCCAATCGGCGAGTTCGCGAACTACGTACCCGCTACGAACGCTCGCAGTCGGAGATCGGCCAGCTGGCACGCGCACTTGGTGGATTCGTCGAGCTGTTCGCGCGCTCCACAGCGACCGCCGAGGCTGCGCAGCGTGCCGAACAGGGCCTGCGCTGCGCCGGTGCCTCGCTGCTGCTGGTGGATCTGGAGGGGCGTGTGCTGCAGGCCTCCGACGCCATGCGCCGCTATCTCAGTCAGCAGCCTGCCGTGGCTTCGAGCCTGGGCGTCGATCCGGATGCCCTCGATCACGCCTTGCTGCGACCGGATCCCGAGCAGCTGCCGCTGCCGGCCATCCACGCGCTGGACGGTGACCACGAGCTTGATGCCGATCTCGGCGGACGCACCGGCGAACTCACCCTGAGTCCAGTGCGTGGCACCGATGGCAGCCGCATTGGCGCGCTGCTGCAATGGCGCGATCTGAGCGAAGCGCGCCAGCGCGCCGAGCAGGAGCAGCGCTTGGCTGCGGACGTAGCGCGGGTGGTGACAGCAGCGCGCGCCGGCAATCTGGGCGCGCGGATTGACAGTCGTGGCAGCGGCTTCGTTCGCGAGCTCGCCGATGGCGTCAACGGCTTGCTCGACGGCATCGCCGAGACGTTTCGCCAGATCGACCAGCTGCATGCTGCGCTTGCCGAGGGCAAGCTGTATGCGTGTATCGAAGCCCGTCACTGGAGTGGCGCATTTGCAACTCTGCGTGACAATGCCAACGCTGCCCTGACCAGTCTGAACACCCTGGTGACCACGCTTCGCGATCGGGTGGGCGAGTCGGCCGGACAAGCCGGCGACATCCGGCGCGCCAGTTCCGAGCTCGCAGCTTCGATCGAGCGCCAGGCGGCGTCTCTGGAAGAAACCGCGGCCAGCATGCGCGAGATCAGCGAGGGCGTCAGCGACACCTCGAGGCGTGCCGGTCAGGCCGCACAGCAGTCGAGCACTGCGGACCAGGCCGCCGCTCACAGCGCCGAGTTGCTGGGCGAAGTGCGCACTCGCATGGGCGGGTTGCGCACCACCAGCGAGCGCATGCGAGAGATCACCCAGCTGATCGATGGCATCGCCTTCCAGACCAATCTGCTGGCGCTGAACGCCGCAGTGGAGGCGGCTCGCGCAGGCGAGGCCGGACGCGGCTTCGCGGTGGTGGCCACCGAGGTGCGCGCGCTGGCCAACAAGACCTCAGGCAATGCAGGCGACATCCGTCGCATGCTCGAACACAACGACAGCTGCATTCGGGAAATGTCCGGCATGACCGATCAGACGCATTCGGCCCTTTCGGATGTAGTGCGCGCGATTGGCGCCACCCGCGTGCTGGCCGAGGACATCGCCCGCTCCACCCTGAACCAGACCGAAAGCGTGCGCCAAGTGGATTCAGTGATCCAGGACCTTGATCAGATCACCCAGCAGAACGCGGGCGTGGCCGAGCGCAATTCGCAGGCGGCGGCCGGCATCGATATTTCAGCGCAGACCGCGCAGAACCTGCTCGACCAGTTCCATACGCGCGCCCCCAAAACCTGAACCACCGAGCGTGATCTCGGCCGGCTGTCGAAAGACGGTTTGCCAGTACAGCCATGGATGGCAAGCCGGCACCGCCCACTGTCTTCAGTGGGTCTGTCGGTAGCGGGCCCGGACCTGAGCCGGACCGTCACCCTGAAGAACGCCCGGGATGGGTGTTGTTCAAGTACTTGCTCTTACCTGGCCCCACCGGGCCGACTCCGGGAGAATGTCCATGAAGTCACTTCACACCACGGTCTGGCTGCTGCTCTTGGCCGGTTTTTGCTCGCCCGTTTGGGGGCAAGACAAGTTGATTCGCCTGAGCAGCCTCGACTGGCCTCCCTACTCGGGTGAAAAACTTGATCAGCAGGGCGCCAGTGTTGCGGTAGCGCGCGCGGCGGCCGAAGCCATGGGCTACCAGCTGGAGGTGCGCATTCTGCCTTGGGCGCGCGCCGTGTCGGTGGCGAGCGATCCGGCCAGCGGCGTCGTCGGATACTTCCCCGAGTATCACTCCGACGAAGTCGCCGCCCAGTTCCAGCTGTCCGACCCGATCGGTTCGGGCCCGCTCGGCTTTGCCGAACGGCGTGATGCACCCGTGGCGTGGTCGGGCCTCGCCGATCTGAAGTCCGTGCAGATCGGCACGGTGCGCGACTACGTCAATACCTCCGCGTTTGATGCCATGGCCGCTGCGGGCGATCTCAAGGTGGAACCGGTCAACGACGACGCCACCAACCTGCGCAAGGTCGCCGGTGGTCGCATTCCGCTGGCCGTTATTGACCGCAACGTCATGGGCTATCTGCTCGCCAACGACGCTGGCCTGAAGGCCCAGCAGGGGCAGCTGCAGTTCAATGCGCGACTGCTGGAAGACAAGCAACTGTTCATCGCCTTTCAGCGCACGCCCGCCGGTCAGGAGGCCGCTCGCGTGATCAACGAGGGCCTGAAGAAAATCGACCCCGCCGCGATTGCAGCGCCCTTTTTCGACTGAAACGCCCCACCACTCTGGAGACCGCAGCCATGCGCCATGCGCCACTTGTCCTCATCGCCTGCCTCGCCTCGGCGCCCGCCAGCGCCAACAGCCTCACCAGCACTTTCACCCTGGCCAGCGACTATCTGTTCGATGGCGTCAGCCAGACCCAGAACAAGCCCGCATTTCAAGCCAGTCTCGACTACGGTGTCGGCGGCTTCTATGCCGGCTTGTGGACGTCCAACGTCGACTTCGGCCCCGGTGACCCGGCCGACCAGGAGATCGATTTCTATGGCGGCTACGGCCAAAGCTACGACAGCGGCTGGGGCTGGAGCGCCGGTTTCGCCCACTACACCTACTCGGGTGCCAGCGATTACCGCTACACCGAGTGGACCGCCGGCCTGACCCTCCCCACCAGCACCAAACTGACGGTCTGGTTGGCCGACGACAAGACCGTGGGTGGCGAGGCGTGGCGCGCCAAGGCCAAGCACAGCTTCGCCCTGCCGCGGGAGTTTTCGCTTGATTTCGAAGCGACGCGCACCGAGTACGACAACACCGATTTCGAAAACTATACGCACTACCAGGTCGGCGTTTCACGTCCGTTCGGCAGGGTGAATGCCTACCTCGGCTATTCCGATACCACGCGCGACAACAACCTTTCCGACGGCCGTTTGCTGCTGCTGTTGTCAACTACCGTGACCTGGCTCGAATAGGCGCGGACCGGATCTGGGCGGCTGCTAGCCGCGGCGCACGGCAACATGCCCCACCCACGCGAAAATGCTGCGGCTCGCGCGCGCAACCGGGGCGAACCGACTGCGGTCGGCAGCGCGAGACGTCGATGCTGAGGGAGGACCGTGGTCTCAAGCAGGCCGCGGTCTTCTATCCATCCACTCACACGATCCCATGCCGCCGGACATTTCCGCAGCGCGGGAGAGTCGGCGACCGTTCCCGCCGCGCCCGAAGGTCTTGCTCCACTGGTACTGCTGCGCCCATCCGCATCAAGCGGAATACAGCGCATCAAAGTCCGCCGCATCCACCGCTGACATCCCGCGCGCCTCGAATTCCGACCACATGCGGTGCCAGCGTCGACGCTCGCGCAGAAGCGGTGCAACGAGCCGCGGGCAGGTGTCCTGGATGATCGCGTCCATCAGCGGGTCGGGTGTGTTGCCGCTGTAGGCGTACCAGGTGCGGGCCGCGAAGGCTGGGTCATCGATGCAGGCCTGGGCGCCGCGACTGATGATGGCGCGCAGGCTGTCGACCACGCCGGCATGTTGCTGCAAAAACTCCGCGTGGCTGAACAATTCGAGCGCGCTGAAGTTGGGGAAGTCGCCCATCGCTGCGGTGACGAAGACGTGCTCCAGCCCAGCCGCGCGTGCCTCCACACCCTCGAAGTTGGCGAAGCACAGCCAGGCGCCGTCAAAGCCGTTCTGCATGTTCTCCAGATGCATGAAGCCGGCGCTCTCGATGGCGACGGCTACCGGCTCGATCGCGGTGCCCTGCTTGGCGGACCAGTTCCTGACGATTTCGCGCGCGATGGCGTCGGTGACGCCGCCGGCCACCGGTGAGGCGAGGCGGATGGATTCGCCGGCCAGCAGCTTCCGCGCGCTGTCTGCGTGCAGCAGGATGCCGCCCTCGGTCTCGAAGAAGCAGCCCAGCGCGCGAAGGCCGGGGCGCCGCGCATCGACCATGTGCAGCGGCTCATTGCAGGCGAACGCGATCTCGCCCGCGGCCACGGCGGCCAGCCCGTCGTAGTGGTCATCCGGCTGCACCAGCTCGACCTCCAGCCCGGCTTCGCGATACCAGCCCTCGGTGATGCCGGCGATCAGCGGCAGGTGATCGGGATTCAAGAACCATTCGAGGGCGATCTGGAGCTTCATGCGGGGAACCGTGGGCAGAATTGGGGTCAGCAATGATGGCTGATTGCGGCTTCGGCTTGGATGGGCGGTCGAGCGTGGCTTCAGTGAATCTGGACTCTGCCGCTCAAGCGCCTGAAGCCGCAGACCGCCGCATCGCATACGTCGCGAGCCGTTGTTCCAGCGTGCCGCTGTGCAGCTCCAGCAGGTTGTCGTCGTAGTCGTGGAAGTACAGCGACACGCCTTCGCCCTGGATGCGCGGGCGCGGCGGCTGCACTTCGGCGCCGAGTGCGCGCAGGCGCGCCTCGAAGGCCGGCAGCTCGGCTTCGGCGACCTCGAAGGCGGCGTGTCGGTAGCTGCGGGTGCCGGGTTCCCCCTGCATCAAGGCGATCCACACGCCGCCCAACAGGAAGAACTTCTCGGGCGAGTGTGAGTGGAAGAACTCACCGCTGTCGTAGACCTGCTGGGCGCCCAGGCCCTCGACCCACAGCAGCGCGCTGCGTTCGAGATCGCGGACGACGAAGGTGAGGTGGCTGAGTCCGCTGACTGACATGGTTGCTCTCGTGTGTGCGTTGGGTCGCGCTGCGCTTGGCCCAACCTACAAATCCGCGGCGCTCCCGTAGGTTGGGCCAAGCGCAGCGCGGCCCAACAAGGGTGACTCGGAGTGGCCCCGCCGATGCGCGCCCACGAGCCCTGAGCCGCGTTGCGCTGAATTCCATCTGTCTCGAACCTAGCAGCCTGTCGGACTTTGGTTGGCCGGGCTGCAAATCCGCCTGCACGGCCCACTTTTCCGCCGATTCTTGACCAAGAGAGCCCACTATCGGCCTGCGAATCGTCGAAAAACTGTCCTCGCGCAGTCGGATTTTCGCCTCGACCCCCAAAGCCCGACAGGCTGCTAGGTGGATGCCAGCAGCGCGCGCAGCCGATACAGCTCTGCGTGTGCCTCGCGCGGGCTCAGGCTGTCGGGATCGATCTCGCCCAGCGCCGCCTTCAGCGCCTCCGCAGTCTCATCGATGATGGGCCCGGCCGACGACACCGGCGGCGCATCGAACAGCGACAGCTGCGGCTGCGGCGTGGTGCTGCCGCCGCGTTCGAGTTCGGCGAGGAACTTGCGTGCCTGCGCCACGACAGCCTTCGGCAGGCCGGCGAGCGCTGCGACCTGCAGGCCGAAGCTGCGGTTGGCCGGGCCGTCCTTGACCGTGTGCATGAAGTACAGGCGCTCGCCGTGCTCGACCGCATCGAGATGCACATTGGCGATGCCCGGGACCTCACTGGGCAAGCTGGTCAGTTCGAAATAATGGGTAGCGAACAGGGTGTAGGCGCGGTTGTTCCTGGCCAGCGCGATCGCGCAGGCCCGCGCGAGTGCCAAGCCGTCAAAGGTCGAGGTGCCGCGGCCGATCTCGTCCATCAGCACCAGGCTGTTGGCGGTGGCGCTGTGCAGGATGCTGGCGGTCTCGGTCATCTCGACCATGAAGGTCGACTGGCCTTTGGCGAGGTCGTCACCGGCGCCGATGCGGGTGAGGATGCGATCGATCGGGCCGAGCCGCGCAGTTTCCGCAGGCACGAAGCTGCCGATATGCGCGAGCAGAACGATCAGCGCGGCCTGGCGCATATAGGTCGACTTGCCGCCCATGTTGGGGCCGGTGATCACCAGCATGCGGCGCTCGGGATGCAGGGCCAGGTCATTCGGTTCGAAGGGTGAATCCAGCACCGATTCGACCACCGGATGGCGGCCGCGGGTGATCGCTATGCCGGGCTCGTCGACAAGCTCAGGCCGGTTCCAGTCCAGCGCGCGGCCGCGCTCGGCGAAGCCGCAGAGCACGTCGATTTCGCAGACGGCTTCGGCGAAGCGCTTCAGCGGCTGCAGCTCGGTGTTGAGCGAATCGAGCAGCTCTTCCCACAGCACGCGCTCGCGCTGCAGGGCACGCTCGCGGGCGCTCAGCACCTGGTCTTCGAAGGCCTTCAGTTCTTCAGTGATGTAGCGCTCGGCGTTGGTGAGCGTCTGCCGGCGCGTGTAGTGGGTCGGCGCCCGCTCGGCCTGGCCCTTGCTGATCTCGATGAAGTAGCCGTGCACGCGGTTGTAGCCGACTTTGAGCGTGGCGATGCCGCTGGCCGCGCGCTCGCGCGCTTCGAGATCAAGCAGGAACTGGTCGGCATGGGTGCTGAGCTGGCGCAGGCGATCGAGTTCAGCGTCGAAACCATCGCAGAGCACGCCACCGTCGCGCATCAGCACCGGCGGCTGCGGCAGGATCGCGCGCACCAACATGTCGGTGACCTGAGCGTGCTCGCCCAACTCCGCGCCCAGCGCATTGAGCCGCGGCGCATCCAGCGGCGCCAGCAGTGCGCGCAGGGCAGGGGCCGCATGCAGCGCGTCGCGCAGGGTCGAGAGATCGCGCGGACGCGCGGACCGCAAGGCAATGCGGGTGAGGATGCGCTCGACATCGCCGAAGCCGCGCAGGGCTTCGCGCAGCGGCTCATCCGCGCCGGTATCGATCAGCAGGCCCACCGCATCGTGACGCGCGCGCAAGACTCCGTGATCGCGCAGCGGTCGATGCAGCCAGCGCCGCAGCAGGCGCCCGCCCATCGGCGTGCAGGTCGAATCGAGCACGCCCAGCAGGGTGTGCTGGGTGCGGCCTTCGGCGTGCTGGTCCAGCTCCAGATGGCGGCGGGTGGCCGCGTTCATCGCGATGGTCTCGTCCGAGGATTCCGCCGACAGGCTCTGCAGATGCGGCAGGCTCTGCTTCTGGGTTTCCTCTACGTAGCCGAGCAGGGCGCCGGCGGCAGCAATCGCTGCGTGCAGCTGTTGCACGCCGAAACCTTCGAGATCCTTGGTGCCGAAGAATCTGCACAGCGCGCGCTGTGCGGATTCGCCGTCGAACAGCCAGGGCGCACGCCGACGCGCGCCGGTGCGCGCATTCAGCGACTCCGGCCAGCCGTCCTCGTCCGGGATCAGCAGCTCGGCCGGCTCCAGCCGTGCGATCTCGCTGAGCAGGGCGTCTTCGTCCGCGACTTCAGCCACCTTGAAGCGGCCGCCAGCCAGATCGGCCCAGGCCAGACCAATCGCCTTCTTGCCGCGCGCGACCGCCATCAGCAGGGTGTCGCGACGCTCCTGCAGCAGGGCCTCGTCGGTGACGGTGCCTGGCGTGACGATGCGCACCACCTTGCGTTCGACCAGGCCTTTCGCCAGCGCCGGGTCGCCGATCTGCTCGCAGATGGCCACCGACTCGCCTAGCGCCACCAGCCGCGCCAGATAGCCCTCATAGGCATGCACCGGCACCCCGGCCATCGGAATCGGCGCGCCGGCCGAATTGCCACGCTGGGTCAGGGTGATGTCGAGCAGCCGCGCCGCCTTGCGAGCGTCGTCGTAGAACAGTTCGTAGAAATCGCCCATGCGGAAGAACAGCAGCACGTCCGGATGCTCGGACTTCGCGCTGAAGAACTGCCGCATCAGCGGGGTGTGCTGGGAGAGATCGGCGTTCGACATCCGGGGCAGGCTTCGCGGGGCAGCAGGGGGCGCGAAGTCTAGCAAGGCATGGCCCGGCCTTATGGTTCTGGGCCTGCCTGAGCCGAGGTGGTGGCGAGCGAATCGGCGCCGCCGGTCGGCGCGCGCTTGCGCAGGCGGATCACCTGATGAACGATTGGGCCGCCAGCGGCAAGGGCGCGCATGCCCACGGCCGTTCTTATCGGAGATTCGCCATGCATATTCGGGGAGCGAGAACGGCGCTGTCGTTCGCCGTGCTGGCTTTCGCCGGCGGGTTGGCCGCGAATCCGGCGCTGGCACAGGCCAGTGGTTGCGTCAGCCTGGCGCAGCAGCCGGTGACCGCGCGGGTCGACTACTACAGCCAGATCCAGCCGATCTTCGAGAACCGCTGCTCGAACTGCCACGTCAACCACGCCGGCTCGCCGTCCGCCGGCCTCGATCTGGACCCGGAACGGTCCTGGCTGAGCGTGTACGAGGGCCCGAGTGCGATTGCCCCCGGGCGGGTGATCGCGGTGCCGTTCAATGCGGCCTCGAGTTTCTTGCTGGAAAAGGTCAACTGCCAGACGCTCGAAGCCGGCCAGCGGATGCCGCGTGGGCGTGTACCGATTCCGCTGGCCGAGCAGGCCTTGATCCGCGACTGGATCAGTCAGGGCGCGTCCGAGTTCCCGAGCGACACCCTGTTCATCAATGGATTCGAGACGCCGGTCAGTCGCTGATCGCCTTGGGGCAGGGCTGCATTGCCGCGCGAGCTGCACCAATCCACGTTTCCCTGTCGGGCCACTTCGCCGGTGTCCGAGGCGATACCACGGCTGAGTTCCAAACCGCCGTTCGCGCGTTGCTGCTCGCTGCGCTGACGGTGCCCGTTGTGGCGCTGCATTCTTGCTCGGTTCGGTTCGCACGTCGTCCGCCAGAGCAATCGCAACGCGCATGCGCACTCTCGCAGAGTCCGCACTTGCGAGCCTGGGCTTGGGTCGGCGACTTGAGTCTTCTCAAGCATGCAACGCATTGCCAGGCGCTTGATCCGTGGCGCTCCGATTGCTGCAGTGCTCGCATCACGGTTGCGGGCGCGTGCACAGCCGCATCGGCAGGCCTTCCGGGACATTCGAATAACGCCGCGCACGCTATCGTGTGCGGCGTTGTCCACTCGGAGCCCAGCCATGTTCGATATCCACACCTACGCCCGCCGGTCCCTGATCCTCGCGATCGCCTTCGGCTTCAGCCTGAGCGCCTGCAGCCAGGCCGGCACGCAGACGCCCGCCGCGGCCGCAGCATCGAGCGCCGCAGTGGCGGCCAGCGCGAGCGCGGAAGCGCCACGATCGTTGTCCAGCCAGCATGGCCCGATCGCGGTCAGCACGCTGGCCTCGGGCCTGGAAAATCCCTGGGCGCTGGCCTTCCTGCCGGACGGTCGCCTGCTGGTCAGCGAACGCCCCGGCCGCCTGCGCATCATTGGCACCGATGGCGTGGTCTCAGCCGCGCTGACCGGCGTGCCCGACGTCGTTGCAGAAGGTCAGGGCGGCCTGTTCGATGTGGTGCCGGCGCCGGATTTCGCTAGCAGCCAGCGCATCTATCTCAGCTACGCCGAACCCGGCGAGGGCAAGCTCGCCAGCACCGCTGTCGCCTACGCGCGCTTGACTGATAGTGGCCTCGAAGAGGTCACCGTGATCTTCAGCCAGACGCCCAAGGTCGATACGCGGCATCACTTTGGATCACGCCTGGTGTTCGACGGCCAGGGCCATCTGTTCATCAGCCTGGGCGATCGCGGCCTGCGCCCGACCGCGCAGGATCTTGGCAGCCATATGGGCGGCCTGATCCGGGTCAATCTCGATGGCAGCGTGCCCGCCGACAACCCCTTCGTCAGCACCGAAGGCGCGCTGCCGGAGTTCTGGTCCTACGGCCACCGCAACCAGCAGGGCGCGGCGCTCAATCCCTGGACCGGCGCAGTCTGGACCCACGAACACGGTCCCAAGGGTGGCGACGAAATCAACATCCCGCAGCCGGGCAAGAACTACGGCTGGCCGCTGGCGACCTTCGGCATCAACTATTCCGGTGATGTCATTCCCGAAGCCGTCGGCACCACCGCCGAAGGCGCCGAGCCGCCGCACCACTACTGGCCGGTGTCACCGGGCCTCAGCGGCATGGCCTTCTACGACCACGCGCGATTCCCGACCTGGCAGCGCAGCCTGTTCGTGGGCGCACTGGCCCAGCGCGCGCTGATCCGGCTCAGCCTCGAAGGCGATGCCGTCGTCGCCGAAGAACGCCTGCTCGAAGACCTCAAATGGCGCATCCGCGATGTGCGCGTCGGACCGGATGGTGCGGTGTAGTTGTCGCATCCCGGACGAATGCATCCTGCATAATCGGTCAGCGCTGCTGGTCGGACGAGAGGTCTTGGTTGGCCTGCTGACCGAGCTTTCCGCTCCGAGGACTGCATGAACATTCGCCTGCACAAGAA